>DAITAE010000594.1:0-3070 GCA_036824445.1 Streptosporangiaceae bacterium
CGGCGGAGGGGTCGTCTAGTTGCGGTGGGAGTTTGACCCCCATCTGCCTGGCGTGCTCGATGATGCCGGGTGCGACGTCCTTGCCCAGATAGCCGAGGGCCTTGCCCATGGTCTGGTAGTCAATCGCCCATGCAGGCAGGGGCTGGGCCGCGAGGGTGGCCCAGGTCTGCGGGTCGCGCGGTGTGCTGCGGGTGAAGATGTGGTCGAAGGTGCGCGCTGAGGCATCGCGCTGGGTGAACGGCGCGCCGAGGTCCCAGGCCTTGCGCAGGGTCGCGATCAGCGAGGTGTGCCGGTACTCCTCGTTGTACACCGAGCCCGGCTCGACCCATGGCGACACGACAATGGCGGGAACGCGGTAGCCGGAACGGTCGAACGTGAAGCCGAACTCACCCGCCGGTGCGGCCGGATCGGGCGGCGCGACCGGTCCCGGGGGCACGTGGTCGTAGGTTCCGCCTGGCTCGTCCCACCCGATCAGCAAGGTGGTGTTCCAGACGTTGGTGCCCGGCTCTGCGGTGGCGGACCGGTAGGCGTTGAACACCCGCTCCAGGAATGCCTCACCGCCCAGCATCGCCGACGGCGCGTCCAGCCCGATATCGACGTTGCCGCCGAAAAATGACCGGCCGAACGCTGGGTGGTAGTCGCCGTGCCCGGCGATCATGTCCGGCTCGATCAGCGAGAAATCGGGCAGGGTCCCGGCCGCGGCATCCCTCTCGAACTCAGAAAACCGCACGAAATGCGTCGCCAGCCGGTCCTTCAGCCGGGGATAGTGGATGACACCGGTGAACGACAGGCACATCGGCTCCATCACATAGACCTTCCAGGTCCTGCCGTGCCGCTCAAGCCGCTCGAAGATCGTCTCCGCGTCGTTTTTCGTGAACCACTTTCTCACCGGGCTGTTCACGACCAGCCCCGACGACGTCGCCGCCGTCCAGAACGACCGGTTCATGAACGTCTGCGACGGCACCTCGGAGAACCAGTGGTCAAACACCCCGAACTCACGCGCGATGCCGCTCAGCACCGGCAGCTGCTGCGGGGTGTACCCGGTCATGATCTGGGCGTACTCCTCATAGGTCGGTTGCCGCCCAACTTCGCCGGTGAACGTGCTGATGTAGTCGGTGACGAACCCATCCATGGCCGGAACCGCACCCGGCGACGGCGCGTTCCACGGCGCGGTCACACCCTCGCCGATCTTGAACCGGTTGTGGTCATCGATCGCGCCGAACAGCTGGGTGTTGGTGTGGTACCACTCCTCACCCGAGTCCGGGTTGGGCGAGTCCATATCGGTAGTGACGCCGTAGGGCACCGCCTTGCGGTCGGCGCCGTGTTCCGCCCACCCGGGGATCGGATTGCTCAGGTCCTTTCCGATGACGCCCTCAAAGGCCTTGCCATCCCCCGGCCCGTAGAGGCGGCCCAGCACGTTGTCCAGGGACCGGTTCTCAAACAGCACCACCACCACATGATCGAGCGCGTTGCCGCGGGTAGCTGAGCCAGCCATGCCAGCCTCCACTCGCTTGCGGACATTTCGGATGGATCTATCCCGCCGTGCCCCTCATGTGCCGCCAGTGTCATCCCACTCCATCAGCGGCTATCGCTGCTACACCCGGCACGGGTGACAGTAGAAGTGACAGCAACGCCGCCAGCCCCCTGGCCTACCCGACGCGCTGTGGCTATCACCGATGACCGGCTCACAGCCCGGCGACCCGTGCCTGCGGGTTCCGCCCACACGACCCGATGAGTTCCGCCTCGTCGCATCGTCTGCATGATGGGAACGTCCCCCTTCCGCGCCTGCGGGAGGCCCCAAGATGAGATGACATGAGCGTGCACACCGTGGCCCCGGAGAACGTCAGTGCCACCCTGACCGTCCCGGTGCCCGCCGCGAGGTTGTTCGCGGTGCTGGCGGACCCGACGACCCATTCTGCGATCGACGGCACCGGCTGGGTTCAGGAAGCTGCCGACCGGGCGCCGCTGACCGAGGCGGGGCAGATTTTCCGGATGAACATGTATCACCCCAACCATCCAGACGGTAACTACCAGATGGCCAACAAGGTCAAGGCGCTCGACCCGCCGCGCGCCATCGGCTGGCTGCCGGGGACGGAGAAGGACGACGGTCACCTGGAATTCGGCGGCTGGACCTGGCATTACGACCTGGCGCCGCTCGGTCCGTCCGAGACTGAGGTCACGCTCACCTACGACTGGTCGGCGGTGCCGCAGTTCATCCGGGAGTACATCCAGTTCCCGCCGTTCGGCCCTCAGCATCTCACTGACTCGCTGCACCACCTGGCCGAGCTTGCCGCACCGACGTCCCGGGCCTGAACGCCCGGCGGTTAGACACCTGGCGAGCGGCCGTAGCGGTCCACTCGAATGAAGATGTGGGCGATGTGGGCATCGGTCAGGGACCGATACGCGGCTGGGCGGCGGAAGGCGTTGCCCGTGGTCTCGGCGCGGCGGTAGGCACGCAGAGCATCCAGGTCTAATGAGGCGAGGTGGATGCAAGCGCCTTCACCGGCCTCGACGACCAGCATGTCACGTGCGGGTCTGGTGCGGGAGGACGTAGGTTCCGTTACCGGCCACGCCAGGGTCGTCTATGACTCACGGGCGGATTGGGCTCCTCAGTCGGCCAGGGAAACAGCCACCGGTGAGCAAGGCACGAACATCATTTTGGCATCCGGGCAAGCTAGATGCGGATGCGAGCAGAAGGAGTGCCAACCATGATCCTCCCGAAGGTCCGGGACCCTCGCTTCGTGACGATCCGCCGCGGCGGGACCCTCACTGATTCGGATCACCATCTCCTCGCTCTTTGGGCGGCGTCTTGCGCAGAGCACGTCCTTGACCTCTTCGAGTCGGCTCAGCCTGAGGACCCACGGCCGCGTCAGGCGATCGAGCATGCACGCGCCTGGGTGCGTGGCGAGGTCAAGATGACCCAGGCTCGCGCGGCGGGCGGCCATGCAATGGGCGCGGCCAGAGACCTGCGTGGGGCAGCACGGCATGCCGCGTACGCTGCTGGCCAGGCCGGGGCCGTCGCGCACGTCGCCGCGCACGAGCTCGGTGCGGCCGCCTACGCGATCAAGGC
>DAITAE010000082.1:0-7892 GCA_036824445.1 Streptosporangiaceae bacterium
GCTGTGATTCTGATACGGCAACTTCGGCGCGGCGCAAGCGGTTCATCCGGCGAAACGTGCGAGTCTGGGTAGCTGTGACACCGAATGGCCATGTCTGTCGGTGGCGCAGGGTCGCCGACGGCATGCCACAACGGCGGGCCCCACATGGCTAGCGGCACTGAGGATCTCGCCAGAACCGTCACGCGCCCGGTGATGGCCCATCCCGGCCGCCCGGCTTCCGGTCAGCCCCCCCGGTTTCGGCTCAGTGTCCTGGCCATGCCCGGGGTACTGGTCTTGATCGGCCTGGCCGTGGCCGCACTGGGCCAGCGCGCCGTGCTGGGCGCGCCCCATCTGGCGTGGGCGTTTTCTCCATCCTCGAACACCGTAACTATCCGGCTGACCCCAGGAGACGGGCGGCTCAGCCGCCAGATCCTGGCCCGCAGCCAGCTCACGGTCTCCGAGGACGGGAACGGCCGTTTGAGGCGGCACTCTCCCGGCAGAAGGGTGATCCGGATACCCGTGCCGCCCGGCAGGCAGACCGACCTTCGGGTCCAGGTGGACGGCCCGCGGCCGTTCCGCCAGACGCTGACCGTCACCGTCCCGCCGGCGCTGCGTGTCATCGCGTCCCACCGCGTCCACGGCGGGTTGCTGATCTCGCTGTCCAGTCCGCTGCGCCCGCGGGCTGGGCTGCCGTGCGGCACGAACAAGGTCAGCTTCCCGGCGCCCTCGCAGGTGGCGGTGGCCGTGAGCCCGTATGCCTGCCAGGCCAAGCTGAGACTGACCGCACAGGACGGTGAGCGGGCCGTGGTGCCCGTCACCATCCCCGGCCTGCCCGAGGTCCCGCTCTACTCCTTCGCCAGCCCGGCCGGCCGGGCCATCTACATCACCGTGGACGACGGCTGGACCCCCAGCTCGCAGGTGCTGGCCATCATGCGCCAGACCCATCTGCCGGTAACGGCCTTCCTTATCGAGCAAGCCGCTCAGCGGAACCTGGCGTACTGGCGGGCGTTTGTGCAGGCGGGCGGGACGATCGAGGACCATACGGTCTCCCATCCCGACCTCACCAAGCAGACCCTGAGCCAAGCCACGGCCCAGTGGGGGGACGCCCGCCGGATGCTCGGGCGGTGGTTCGGCCGGGCCCCGCTCATGGGCCGGCCCCCGTACGGGGCTTTCGATCGCACGGTTCAGGCTGCAGCCTTCCGGGGCGGGCTGAAGGCACTGGTGGGCTGGAGCGCCACCATTGACGACCACGATCGCGTCCGGACCTGGGACGGCAAGGCATTGGAGCCCGGCGAGATCGTGATCCTGCACTGGGTCCCGGGCCTGGACCTCCAGCTGACCAAGCTGCTGGCGGCCATCCACGCCGAGGGCCTGCACCCGATGCCGCTGACCGCGGCCAGCTTCGCCGGCGTCACTCCGCAATGGCGCTCTCTCGAGGGCGACTAATCGCGCGCATGCCACCTGAGTTGGACCCAACCGGGCCAGGTGTGATGAGTCTGGCGGGCTAGCGGGGGATCCTGCCAGTATCCTTTCAGCTTCTGTCGCACGAGTGCTCACGATGGGGCCTGAGCTGTCATCAGCACCGGGAACGAGAACATTCCACGTGCCCGGCACGCGAGCGTCAACGCGCCGGCCGGGCGATGCCGCGGCCGTTGCGATTCTCGTCGCGCTGCCGGTCATCGTTTTCGGGGTCCCCGCACTGCTGGGGCATTCTGTTCTTCCCGGCGACGACCTGACGCAGAACCTTCCGCTGCGCGTGCTCGCCGGGCGCCAGATCCGGCTCGGGCAGCTGCCGCTGTATAACCCGTACATCTGGAGCGGCGCTCCGTTGCTCGCCGACTGGAACGCCGGCGCCGCGTACCCGCTCACGCTCCTGTTCGCCATCGTGCCGGGCACCGCGGCGTGGACGCTCAACATGATCGTCACCTGGGCGGCCGCGGCGGTTGGCATGTTCGTCTTCTTGCGGGCCCTTCGCCTGGCGAGCCTGCCGAGCGCCCTCGGGGCGCTCTCGTTCGCCTTTGCCGGAGCCATGTCGGCCCAGGTGGCCCACTTCGGGCTGGTGGCCGGCATGAGCTGGGTGCCCGTGCAGCTGCTGGCCGTGCTCCGGCTCACCGAAGCCGAGGCCCGCAGCGCCGCCTCGCGGCTTCGCTGGACGGGCGTCCTGGCCGCAGCATTCGGCCTAACGATCCTGGCGGGCGAACCCCGTGCCATCGACGACGCAGTAGTGATCGTCGTCATCTACGCGGCGTGGCGGATCGTACGGCTCGGGCGGCGCTCGGGTCCGGCGGCCGTCCCGGTGCCTGTGGTTGCGGGCCCGGTGCGTGTGGTTGCGGGCCCGGTGCGTGTGGTGGCAGGCCTGGTGTCGGTGGTGGCGGGCCTGGTGCTTGGCGCGTGTCTCGGTGCCGTTCAGTGGATGCCCGGCCTGGCCGCGGTCGGGGCTTCGCAGCGCGGGGCGGGCTCGGTGGCCTTCTTCAACTCGGGCTCGCTCCCGCACAGGTGGCTGCTCCTGATGCTGGTGCCGGACCTCATGGGCGGCTCGGGCTCGTTCGGCCAGCCGGCCTTCTTCGCGAACTACAACCTGGCCGAGGTGACCGGCTACGTCGGCATCCTCCCGCTCGTCGCCGCCGCCGTCCTGCTCGGCCGCATCCGGGTGCGACCGCGGCTCCCCGAGTGGGCGGTGTGGCATCTCATGGCGCTCGTGGGGGTCGTGCTCGCGCTCGGGGGCAACACCCCCTTCGGGGCGCTGCTCGTTCACCTGCCCCTGTTCGGCGGCCAGCGGCTGCAGAGCCGCAACATCCTCGTGGCTGACCTGGCGCTCGCCGTCCTCTTCGCCTATTGGGCCGACCACCCGTTCAGCGAGAGAAGCCATCGGTTCCTCGGCCAGCAAACCCGGTGGTTCCTCGGCCAGGGAAGCCAGCAGTTGCCCAGCCAGGGAAGCCAGCAGTTGCCCAGCCAGGGAAGCCAGCAGTTCCCTGGCGAGAAGAGCCAGCGGTTCTTGGCGGGACGAAGCCAGCGGTTCCTGGGCGGACGGCGCCAGCAGACCCGCCGGGCTCCCCCCGGTCGCCGGATGGATCTCGAGACGGTCCTCGGTGTCGTGCCCCCGCTCGCCGTGATCGCCGTCGTCGTTCTCGGCCTGGTCTGGGGCGCGGGCCTCTTGCACTGGTTGCGCGCGGGCCCGGGTGCCGCCGGCGTCGATGGCCGCCTCAAGCCGTGGCTCGTGCCATACGCGGTGCTCGGCGCCGGAGCCGTCGCGTTCGTGATCTTCGGACGGCGCCTTCGGCCGGGGCCGCGCTCGCGCTGGCTCGCCGGCCTCGTCGCCATCGACCTGGTCGTATTCACGCTGCTGGGGGTGGTCGCGGCCCTGCCTGGCCTCGCCGACGCCACGGCCCGCAACGGCACCGGCGCGGACGCCACGGCCCGCAGTGGCACCGGCGCGGACGTCACGGCCCGCAGCGGCACCCGCGCGGCAGCCACCTCGATCCCGCCCGGCCGTCGCGGGGACCGGACAGCGGCACGAGCGCCCGCCCGCCCCATCGCGGCGCTGGGATACCCGGGGCGTTTCGCGATCTACGACCCCGACCTGCTCGATGCTCACGAGCTACGGCTCCTCGGCTCGCCGGATCTCAACGTCATCGGCGCCGCGCCGTCGGTCCAGGGGTACTCGTCAACGGTCGACGGCCACTACGCGTCGGCGACCGGGTCACACCAGGCCATGGGCGAAGGGCAGAATGTGCTCGATCCCGGGGCCGTGGGTGACGGGACCCTCGACCAGCTCGGCACCTCGATCCTGCTCACGCCGCCCGCGTACCTGATCACCGCCGCCCGGGGATCCGGGCCTGCTCCCGGGCCGCCCGGAACCGGCCAGCGCGACGTCGCAGCGGGTCACCGGGCCACCTGGTACCTCGCCACGCCGCTTGACGTGTCGAGGCTTGAGATGCCGGACCCGGACGCCAGGCAGGACGCGGCGGCCGGGACTCGGATCGGGCTCATGACGCCGGGTGGGCCGATCCGCTGGTTCCCGGCGAGCGCCGCAAGTGCCTCGCTGCTCGCGATCAGCCCTCCTCATCCGGTGACGAGCGTTGCCGTGGTCGCCGGGGCACGCGGCCCACGCCATCTCGGCCCGCCGTCCGTCGCCGACCCGGGCGGAAACGTGGTGGTGGCCAACGGCCAGCTGCAGGACGCGCTCACCCCGCCGCGGTGGGGATACGCCGGCCATGACGGCTCGTTCGCGGTCTTCGCCGACCACTTCGCCCGCGGCGCGCTCAGCCTCCAGGCCCTCCCTGGGCGATCAACGTCGGGCGCGTCGGTGCGGCAGGTGGGCTCGGCGGCCGTACCGAACGCGGCTGCGGTGTCCTCCCCGCACGGTGTCCGCGTCGTTCGCTCGGTGGCGGCGATCGCGGGCTGGAGCGCCACCTGGCATCCCCGGCGCGGCCGGCCGGCCACGCTGGCCGTCAGCCGGGCCGGCCTCGTCCAGGCCGTCGACGTCCCGCCGGGCAGCGGCGTCGTGACCTGGAGCTACGTACCGCCGTGGTTCACGGCGGGGCTCGCGCTGTCCCTCGGAGCGACCGCGCTCATCCTTTTGCTGGTGGTCGGCGGGACGGTGGCCGGCGGGACCCTGGGCGGCGGAACCGGCCGCGGGCGCCTTCGCCCGGTGTCCCGCCGCGGCGCCCGAAGTCCCGGGGATCGGGCAGCTCCGCGCCAGCGGTCGTTCAGCCAGAACGCTGCCGGGTCCGGATCGAGCGGATGATGGTGGCGATCCCGAGCGCACCGGCTGGCGCGAGGGTGACCAGCGCGAGCAGCTGGTACCGCCAGGAGAACTCGAACAGGTCGGATGCCAGTACCAGGGCCGCCGCCGAGGTGAAGAACAGCAGGCAGGCGAGGGCGAGCTGGCGGGTCCCAGGGTCCGCCCGCTTGCGCAGCGCGACGGCCGAGCCGGCCAGGCCGGCCAGGGTGAACACCACCAGCAGCGGTCCGGGCGTGTAGCCTCCGCCGAGCTGGTAGGACCACAACAACACGGCGCCGGGCCGCCAGACCGCGGGCATGCCGCCGCCGAACCGGCCGATCGCGGTCTTGACGATCTGCATCGTGGCGTGCGGCGGGTAGTACGGGAACGTCGTCTGGAACTGCCAGCGGGAGATGGGCGTGTCGCCCGGGCTGGTCGTGCGGGTCAGCGCGAACGGCTTCAGCACGTCGCGGGAGTAGGCGCCGAGCACCCGCAGCGGCTGCTGGGTCAGGACCCTGCGGTTGAAGTCGGAGATCAGTCTGTCGGTTTCCGCGCGCGGCAGGTGCGAATAGTACGGCCGTATCGGGGAGCCATCGCCGTACTCCAGCCAGTCGGGTCCCCGGGCCTGCTGTGTCTTCGTCGGGCACATGCCCCGCTCGGCGGACGGCAGCCTGATCGTCGCGCAGTCCGCGGCCGCCGCCATCCTGCCGTAGAAGGACGTGACGCCCGAGTGCGACAGGAAGAAGTCCCCGGTGAGCACGTAGGAGCCGGTGCAATAGACCAGGATGGGCAGGGCGAAGGCCGCGCAGAGGGCGGCCGCCTTGCCGACGGCCGGCCGCCAGCCGCCGCCTGCCACGAGCAGGTAGATCACCGCGGGCAGGACCAGGACTTCGCCCACCTGGGCGACGGTGGCCGAGGTCCCCAGGACGACGCCTGCGGCGGCGGCCCTCCGCCAGCTGGCCTTCGGCTGCCAGAGCAGGATGGCGAGACCGGCCACGATCAGGGTCTCGAACCAGGTGCCCGGCATGATCGACTGCTCTGTCTGCAACTGGTAGGCGTCCAGCAGGATCGGCGCGATGGCCAGCGCGGCCAGCCAGCGCGGGGTGCCGCGCCGCAGCAGCAGCAGGTAGATGACCACGGCGATCGCCAGGCCGAGCAGATGCTGGACGGCCACGACCGTGTCGAAGTTGGCCAGCTGCAGGATCGCCCGCAGCGGCCCCTTGTAGCCGACGGGATCCATGCCGTCCGCGTTGTACAGGTACCTCGTCGTGTCGATGTAGAACAGCGCCGGGCGGTACGCGAGCTGGGCGAGGACCCGGAGCGCCAGGCCGGCCGCCAGCAGCGCCGCGGCCAGCCAGTGCCGCCGCAGGGCCGCGGCCATTGCCGTGCGCCAGCGGGCCGCCGGACCAGGCAGTGCCGGGCGGGACAGTGCCGGGCAGGGCAGTGCCGGGCGCGGGAGGGCCGGGCGCCGCAGGTCCTGCCCGGCCCGGCTGCCCGCCTCGGCGGTCTTCACCTGGCTGTTTCCGATCACGGCGTCACAGACCAGCCTGCCCGCCACTGGAATGGCACAGGGCGAGGAACACGGTGACGATCGCCAGCCATCGGGTCATCCGGTTGCGCGGCACCTGGGTCAGCGCGGCCCAGGCCACCGCGGTGTACCACGCGAACACCCATGGGGCAGCGATGATCCAGGCGTACGTCAGGGCGAACGGCGCCACGACCTCCCGCGGCTGGTCTGACGAGATCCGCCGGAAGATGAACCATGCGACCACGATCATCGCGACCGGCCAGAGGAAGCTGATCACCGTGATGATGGTGGAGTCGTGGACGCCCACTGCCTCGGCGAGCAGCTCGACAACCCGCCACGGCGATGGCAGCGTGACCAGATCCAGCCCGCCGAAGAGCGGTTTCAGTGCTTCAATCCCGTAGAAGCTGTATCCCAGGGCGAGCGTCGCCAGTGACACGGCCGCGATCCGGGCGGTGCGCATCCACTCGTGCCGCCGGAGCAGCGGCCACGCGAGCCCGATCCCGATCAGCACCGCGTAGATCTTTATCCCGCAGGCGACGCCGATCAGCACGCCGATCAGGACGTCGCTCAGTACACCCGAGAAGCGGCGCGCCACCTGGATCGCGCAGATCGCCGCCGCCGCCACGAACGTGTCGAGATGGCCGCCGCTCACGAGCTGCTGAATCAGAACGGGGTTCGCCGTCCAGAACAGCGTCGCCCGCACCGGATCGTCGGAGGTCTTGAGGAGCAGGAACCCGACGCCGATGAAGACGGCGCCGTTGAGGATCATCAAGACCCAGATGGTCGCGGCGACGTCCGATCCGCCGATCGATGCCGCGAACGACTGGATCGCCGTGGCGAACGGGCCGTACACGGAGGACTGGGTCTTCCACATCGTGCCGACGACATGCCAGTAGGCGTAGTCACCCCATGCCTGCGGGTTGGTCGTGTACGGGTCGCCGCCCTGCGCCGCTATGTGGCCGTACGCGGCGTAGCTCGCGGTATCCGATGAGCCGACGGGGGTCAGGCTGACCATGACCGCGACGATGGCCGCGCTCACCAGCAGCAGGTGACGCGGATTGGGGCGCCATCCTTGGCTATGCGCCCACAGCATCCCGGCGAGCCCGAGACAGGCCAGGATGTTTCCCGCGTAGAGCATCACGCTCGCGAGAACCACGTGGTGAGCCAGCGACGGCAGGAGGGACGACAGCGGCAGCCTGATCGGCAGCGTCTCGGCGTTCGGCGCCATCGCCCCGACAAGCATCCCCAGCAGCAGGCCTGCCCCGGATACGGTGATGGCTACCTTCGGGTCGGCGAGCCTGCTCCAGGCGAGCTTCCGGATCACCGTGCTCATGAGCCACTCGACCGGGCCGGCCGGGCCGCGCCTTATGACGCGATCATCCGTCCCAGACCGGCCGGGCTGCCCGGCCGCGCCGGGTGACTCGACCGGTTCGGTGGAGACGTGTGTCACCTGGGCCGTACCTCCGTTGAGGGACCCGCGCGCTGCTGGTGGCGCAGCTATCGCCGCGCCACCCCGATATCGGGCTCGCGAATGCCCTTAACCGATTCTCGGCTGGCCCTGCCTGCTGTGTGTGCCGAGCCTAGGGCACCATTCCAAGGCTGTACGTGATGTTTGCCAGGACATGACCATATGTTCGGGCCGCGTCAACTCTGGCCAGAGCG
>DAITAE010000082.1:7992-11593 GCA_036824445.1 Streptosporangiaceae bacterium
GACGGCCAGCACCTTGCCGGTTCGCGTCCCGTCGGCCATGTGCTCCGTGCCCCGCCACTCGGTCGCCACCAGGAAGAGCGTCTGCCTGCCCGCGCCACCGAGCATGCAGGCGAAACAGCCGCGGTCGAGGTTGATCGTCTGCAGCACCTCGCCACCCGAGCGGACCCGCACGCAGCGCTTGTTGGGGACGTCCCCGTACCAGGCGGCTCCTTCCCCGTCGAGGCAGATGCCATCGGGGACACCGTCGCCCAGGTCGGCCCATACCCGGCGGTTCGACAGGCTGCCGTCGGCGGCGATATCGAAGGATGTGAGTCTCTGGCCGTAGGACTCGGCACAAATCAAGGTCGAGTTGTCGGGCGTCACGGCCATTCCGTTGGGGAATGCTATGCCGTCCGCCACCTGCCGGACGGAGCCGTCGGGCGTCAGCACCGCAATGGTTCCGGGGGCGAACTCGCCGCCCGGGAAGTCGAAGCCTTGGTTGTTGATGTAGGCGTTACCCCGGCCGTCCACGACTATCTCGTTCCAGGGGAGCCCTTTCTCGGCGACCACGGTCAGGTCGGCGTGGGTTGCCAGCGACCCGTCGGGTTCCCGGCGCAGGAGAAGCCCTTCACGCGCCGAAACGATAAGCATGCGCCCATCCGGGAGCCAGTCGAAGCACATGGGGAACGACGGAAACCCGACCCGGAGCACGACCTCGCTGTTGCCAGCCGGATCGACGGCGATGATCTCTTGCGCTGCCCAGTCGGCGAACCACAGGCGCCCGTCGTGCCAGCGTGGGGACTCACCGAACGCGACGCCCGTCATCAGCGTTTGAATCGCGGGCTGTGAGGACTCCGTGGGCCGCATCGCCATCTCCCAAGGTCACATGGTGGTTACCGGCTTCCCTCATCAACGTTCTCACCGGTCGGCGCGCTGACCGCGTGTGGGGTACACCCGTTACGCTCCCAGCGTGAACGCGGAGACCGAGGGTCTGGTCCACTACCTCAATCAGCAGCGGGCCTCCGTGCTCGAGATCGTCGATGGCCTGCCGGAGACCGCGCTCAGGCACGCGGTGTTCCCATCGGGCTGGACCTGCCTCGGGCTGATCAACCATCTCGCCGTGGACGACGAGCGGTACTGGTTCCGCGGCGTCGCCGCCGGTGAGCCGATCGAGTTCCCGGTAGCCGACGACACCGGCTGGCTGGTCGGGCCGCAGGTGGCGGCCGCCGATGTCTTCGGCCTCTACCACGATGAGATCGCCCGCGCGAACGCCATCATCGCGGCCACCCCGCTCGATGCGCCCGCGCGCCGCCGTGATCCGCGCTGGGATGTCTGGGGCTGGCCGCCGCCGGGCGAGACCGTCAACCTGAGATGGATCATCCTGCACATGATCGAGGAAACCGCCCGGCACGCCGGGCACCTCGACACCGCGCGGGAGATTCTCGACGGCCGCACCGGTCTCGGCTGACCGGAACGGGACCGGCGCTGGCCACAGTCGGCGCCGGATGAGAAAATACGGCCATGGGCGGTGACCGAAACGACCCGGCGCGGCAGTTCGCCGCTGCCTGGGAGGCCGCCGGAGCCGCGTTGGGCGAGTGGGCACAGCGGGTGGCCGAAGCCACCAACGACGCCCTGGACAAGCTCGATCCGGCCGTCCGGGCGGCGGTGGAGGCCGGGCGCGCGGCGGTGGAGGCCGGCCGTGCGCGGCTGACAGGGTACTGGCTTGGCTGCCAGTGCCAGTGTGGCACGGCACACCCGGACGACGTGGGCGTGTGTGACGGCGGGGCCGTCCTGACCCGGCGTCTCGGCGATGCGGACGTGCCGCTGTGCGCGCCGTGTGCGGTGGCACAGGGCGTCGCGGAAATGCCGCGCTAGCCGGCCCTTAGCTGGCCCGGCCGGACGGGCCCGCGGGCCAGTCGTGGTTCGTGACCTGGCCGGCCACGACCGTGATGGTCGCGGCCGGGGTGGTGCTGTCGTGCCAGATCGTGTACCTGCCGGGGGGAAGCCGATCGTAGACGGCCGCGTAGCCGATGCCGTCGGCCCCGTGCCGCTCACGGACGCAGGTGTGCCTCCGCCGGGCAGGCTCGTGAGCCGGGCTGATCTCGATTTCGCGGCCGGCCAGGTCCGCGGGGGCGCGCAGGACGAGCGCGCCGGTCAAGGCGCCGATCTCGAGCACGACGGTGCCCGCTTCGGTGGCACCGTATCGTTCTTCGCTCATGTGATTCTCCTTCGTGCTGACGGCCGCCGCTCGGCCGCCTGCGTGTCGTTGCCGTGGTGCGGGCTGTGCCTGGGCCCCGATCGGGCCGGCGCCGGTGAGTCCCCCGCGCCGGCGCCGGCCCTCCCGCGGGAGACGGGTCAGGACGGGTTGTCGAACCCGCTGTACGGCACGCCGAGATACGGGAAGCGGCTCAGGTACGGCGAGCTGACGCTGGCCGGCCCCAGGCCGTCGGTGACCTGGCCCGCGGCCTTGTCCGGTGTGAACGTCTTGTCGACCAGCGGGACCGTCAGCCCGGCGATCGCCCGTAGCTCGACCGTGACCACGTCGTCGAATACCCGCCGCCCGTTCGGGAACCCGGCCAGGTCCCCGGCGACCACCCCGAGGATGTTCGGGTTCGCCGCCGGCTTGATGGCCGTGTTGAGCCGCAGCATGTCGGCCTGCAGCGGGCCGGTGCTGTTCTGGAAGCCGGGAATGATCCCGGGCGGGATCCCGGTGAGCAGGATCGCCTGCAGGTCGGCGCGCGCCTTGCGCGACTTGACCAGCGCCGCCAGGTTGGGGAACACGCCCGGGTAGAGCACCGGCAGCAGGGCGGCCAGCTCGGGGTGGGCGTAATAGTGGGCGAACTGCTTGTCGTCGGCCGGCGGCAGCGTATTCCACCGGTCCTTGTCGCCGAGCGCGATGATGACCTCGTTGATGAGCGGGTTGGCGAGCCGTGACACCTGGCGGAACGGGCCGCTGTCCAGGTTTTCGCCGTGGTCGGCGTCCCACAGCCGGACCCGCTGCCGGCTCGCGGTCGTCCAGACGCCGATCACCGAGCGTGGGTCCGCCGCACCGCTCGCGCCCGCTCGCACCAGGTCGGCCTTGGGCACCTGGATCGCGATGGAGTGCACGTTGAGGTGGTTGGTCGCGTTCACCCCCGGCGCGGGACCGCTGAACACGTTCATCCCGAACTGGTTGTGCAGCTGCTGGAATGGCCGCAGGTTGGCCAGGTCGAAGATCGACCCGAGGTCCACGTAGAACCCCTCCGCGCGCTGCCCGGCGAACACCCTGACGCCACCGCCCAGGTCGTGCGCGGCGGCGGCGGCCAGCTTCGGGTAGTTCGGGGTTGACAGTGGCCCGATGTTGCAGGGCGGGCAGGCGAGACCGGCGCCGAGTTCCGTTACGCGGCCGTGGACGTCGACCTTGCTGGCCGTGTAGAACTGCCGGCGGTTCCAGTTCGGGCTGTCCAGCGACAGGATCGGGCCGGTGTTGTACAGGAACGTGCCCGGGTTGCGCAGCCGGGTGTGGAACCGGAACCGGTACGTCACGTCGGCCCGGCCGTCCCCGTTGTTGTCGATGTGGATCTCGTAGCGGACGTCGTCGCCGAACTCGTAGAAGTTCGGGCCACCCGCGGGCTCCTGGAGC
>DAITAE010000083.1:0-3612 GCA_036824445.1 Streptosporangiaceae bacterium
GCGTGCGCCGATCTTGGGATGCCCATCCCGCGGAGCACCCTGGCCGACCTGGAGAATGGCCGGCGGGCGTCGATCAGCGTGGCCGAGTGGCTGGCTATCGCCGCGGCACTCGACGTGCCGCCCGTCATGCTGCTGTGCCCGGTCGGTAGGGCAGATACGGCCGAGGTGCTCCCCGGCACCGAGGCGCCCGCGTTCCGCGCGGCGCAGTGGGTCGCTGGTGAGGCGCCGCTCCGCCACCCCGGCCACGCGGATGTGCTGACCGACTGGCTGCCCACCGCCGGCCCGGGAGCGCCGCTGCTCGCCTACCGGCTGAACGACACCGCAGCCCGGGACCAGCTGAGCGCCGCGGGCCGGGCGCGCCGGTACCAGGAGCTGGCCGCCGGTGCCGCCACCGAGGGCGAGCGGGCCGCCTACGAGGCCGCGGCGCAGGCTCAGCTGACCGCGGCGGCCAGGGCGCTTGATGAGGGAGAGCGGGTCCGCGGGTGGGCCTCCGGCGAGGGATGGCTGACGCCCCCGCCGATCCGGATGCGCACCGTCACGACCGCGCCCGGCACCGGACGGGCTGTCCCCGGCCGGGCGCGGTACCAGGCGCGGCCCGGGCGGCCCGCGCTCGTCGTCCCCGACCTGGCGGACCTGCAGGGCCCCGACGCCGGCATCGTCGAACTGCCGCTATGGCTGTTCTGGAGCCGGCCCGACCGCACGTTCGATCTCAACGAGCCGGAGATGCGGAAATGGATGTACGAGATCGTGCTGCGGGAAGCGGGCAGCGTCGAGGACCTCACCACCTACCTGGACCGTGACACGCTGATCGCTCTCTGGCCGCGGCTGTACCTGCCCAAGGGCGTCCGGCGCGCCTGGGAGGACCGGCATCCCGCGCTGCGCTCCGAGGTGGCGGTCGCCTGATGCCGGTCAGTGCGCTGCACCGCCAGCTGGCCGCCATCGCGCTGGGCGCGGCCGCACGGTACGGGTTCGCGCTCGCTGGCGGCAATGCCCTGATCGCGCACGGGGTCGTCAGCCGCTTCACCGCCGATGTCGATCTGTTCACCGATGAGGAGGCCGGCGTGGCGGCGGCGGCCGAGGCGGTGGAGGCGGCGCTGGCCGCGGCCGGCTTCCGGGCTGAGCGGCGGGACAAGACCGGCGGGCTGGCGGACATCTTCCCGGACATCGGCTGGGGCCTGGCCGAGTGGATCGTGACCGCGCCCACCGGAGAGCAGACGATGCTCCAGATGGGTTACTTCGAGCGGGACCACCAGCCGGTGACGATGGATATCGGCCCCGTGCTGAGCCTGGAAGACGTGCTCGGGTCGAAGGTGTGCGCGCTGGCCAGCCGGGTCGAACCCCGCGACTACGTGGACACCGCGGCCGCGCTGGAGCGCTACAGCCCGGCCCAGCTGATCGGCTTCGCCCGCCGGCTGGACCCCGGCCTGACCGACCAGGACTTCGCCGACGCGGGGCGGCGGCTGGATGAGCTGAACGACCGGCGGTTCACCGCCTTCGGGCTCAGCCCACAAGAGACCGCCGAGCTGCGGCAGCGCTTCGCCGCCTGGCCCCGCGCCTGACCGCCGCCGATCGGCGCCGCACCCGCGGCGCCGCCAGCACCCTCGGCCGGCGCCGGGCTGGCTACCATCGGGCCATGCGGTTCGCGAAAGGGCACGGCACCGGGAACGACTTCGTCATCCTTGTTGATCCCGGTGATGACCAGGGGCTTTCGGCTGACCTGGCCGCGCGGCTGTGTGACCGGCGGGCCGGCATCGGCGCCGACGGGGTGCTGCGCGCGGTGCGGACGGATGCGCTGGCCGCGGCACCGAACGGGTCCGCCGCGGGCTCCCCGGCCGGGCCTGTCCCCGAGTGGTACATGGACTACCGCAACAGCGACGGGAGCCCCGCCGAGATGTGCGGCAACGGCATCCGGGTCTTCGCCAGGTACCTGGCCGACCAGGGCCTGGCCACCAGGCCGGCCTTCACCGTGGCGACCCGTTCTGGGTTCCGCCGGGTCAGGTTCGAAGACGACGGCAACATCACGGCCGAGATGGGCGCCGTCACCGTGCTCGGGCCGGGCCGGGTGGTGGTCGGCGGCCCGGGCGGCGTCACGTGCGAGGGCCTTCGGATCTCGGTCGGGAACCCGCACCTGGCCTGCCTGGTGGATGCCGCGCTGGCCGGCTTCGACCTGACAAGGCCGCCGCGGCTGGACCCGGCGCAGTTCCCGCACGGCGGCAACGTCGAACTGGTGCGGGTGACCGGGCCGGGGGCCGCGGAGATGCGGGTGCACGAGCGCGGCTCGGGCGAGACCAGGTCCTGCGGGACCGGCGCGGTGGCGGCGGCAGCGGCCGCCGCCACCGCCGCCGGGCAGGACCGTGGCAGCTGGCAGGTGTCGGTGCCGGGCGGGCAGCTCACCGTGACGCTGGAGCCGGGCGCCGCGTGGCTCGGCGGACCGGCCGTGATCGTGGCCGAGGGCGAGCTCGATGACGCCTGGCTCGCCGCCGCCACCGTCGGCACCCGCCGGCCAGCCTGACGAACCGGCCGCTGAACGGACGCGGCATGCCAGAGCCGCGCTCTGGCGGATCTTCACCGTTTCTTCACCTCCGGGCAGCCAGGCTGGCGCTGATGCCCGCGGGAGGAGAAGAGATGCCAAGAAGGATGCTGGCAGGCCTGATGGCGGCAGCCATCGCTGGAACCGTCACCATGTGGGCGCCGTGGTCAGTAGCCGGGGCGTCGCACCGCGCAGGGTACGAGCCGGTGCTCAACCCGGCGGACTTCGTCCGGAAGGTCACCAATCCGTACTTTCCGCTCCCGGTCGGGAGGACCCTGATCTACCGGGGGATCAAGGACGGGAAATCGCAGGTCGACCGGGTCCACGTGACGTCCCGCACCAAGGTGCTGGAAGGTATCACCGCCGTGACTGTGACCGACGTGGCCAGGCACAACGGCCACCTCCTGGAGAAGACCACCGACTGGTACGCGCAGGACAAGCAGGGCAATGTGTGGTACCTCGGCGAAGACACGGCCGCGTACCTCCCGGGCGGCAAGGTCGATCGGTCCGGGTCATGGCAGGCCGGTGTCCACGACGCGGAGCCGGGCATCATCATGCGGGCACATCCACAGGTGCCCAACGCGTACCGGCAGGAGTACCAGCCGGGAAATGCCGAAGACACAGCCTGGATCGTCGACCGGGGCGGCTCGTTCAAGCTCCCCTTCGCCGTAGTGCATGACGTGCTGACCTCCCTGGAGTTCACCCGGCTCGAGCCCGCCGTCATCGACAAGAAGGTCTACGCGCCGGGCCTTGGCATTGTGGTCGAACGGGCAGTCACCGGGCCGAGGGAAGTCGCCAGGCTGGTGAGCGTGCGCGGCTAGCTCCGCCGCCGTCGGCCCGGGGAGACCGGCTCGGAGCGGGTGGACCCGCCACCGGTGTCCAGCCAGGAAGTCCTGGGGCGGGCAGATGCGGATAAGCTGCACGAACGCGACCGGGGTGGTGGTGGTGCGGATCCTGGTGGTCGAGGACTCGGTCAAGATGGCGACGCTGCTGGCAAAGGGTCTCCGGCAGGACGGTTACGCCGTCGATGTGGTGAGTTCCGGTCGAGACGCGATCTGGATGGCCACCGAGCACGAATATGA
>DAITAE010000083.1:3712-11588 GCA_036824445.1 Streptosporangiaceae bacterium
ATGTGGTGAGTTCCGGTCGAGACGCGATCTGGATGGCCACCGAGCACGAATATGATGCCATCGTCCTCGACGTGATCCTGGAGACGTGTGACCCGGAGCTTGACGGCTTCGAGGTGTGCCGCCGTCTGCGCCGCGCGAACTGCTGGACCCCGGTGCTCATGGTGACCGCCCGCGATGCGGTGGAAGACCGGGTACATGGCCTGGACGCCGGCGCGGACGACTATCTGGCGAAGCCATTCTCACTCGCCGAACTGCTCGCCCGGCTGCGGGCCCTGCTGCGCCGGGGTGCGCGGGAGCGGCCCGTGGTTCTCCGCATCGGCGATCTGAGCCTGGATCCGGCGCGGCACGACGTATGCCGGGCCGGATCCAGGATCCACCTCACGCCGACCGAGTTCGCGCTCCTCGAGTACCTGATGCGCTGCCCGCACGATGTTGTGACGAGAAGGGCGCTCATCGAACACGTCTGGGACTTCGCCTTCGACGGCGATCCCCAGATCGTGAACGTCTACATCCGCTCACTGCGTGACAAGATCGACCGGCCCTTCGGCCGGGCCTCGCTGCAGACGGTCCGCGGCCTCGGTTACCGGATCCGGGATGAGTGGCAGGACCAGGCTGCCGATTAGGCAGCGGCTCACGATCACTTTCGCCGCCGCCATGGCCGCGGTGATAGCCGGCCTGGGCGTATTCGTCTACGTGCGGACCGGCGCCGACCTGCTCGACACGGTGGACGCGGGCCTTCGCTCGCGCGCTGAGCTGCTGGTTGCCGATCTCCAGCACCACGATCGTGCGCGGGTCAACGTCGAGCCAACGCTCATCGAGAGCGATGAGGTGTTCGCCCAGATCGCCGACGCCTCTGGCCGGACCATCCAATCCAGCTCGCGGATCTCGCGGTGGCGGCTGCTGCCGCTCCCGGTCGTCCAATCCCTGCACGCGCCAGCGCTCTACGACCAGAAGATCCCCGGTATCGACGACATGACGCGGGTGCTCGCCGTTCCGGTGAACACGCCCCGCGGACGTTTCGTGGTGCTGGCCGGGGCATCCCTGCAGGATCGCCGGGACGAGCTCCTCGCTCTCGGCTGGACGCTTGCGATCGCCGGCTCGGCCGCGCTCCTCCTGATCGCGGGCGGCGTATGGCTGGCGCTGGCCGGCGCATTGCGTCCGGTGGAGCGGATGCGCAGGCAGGCCGCTGCCATCTCAGCCACCGATGCGCACCGCAGGCTGCGCTCCGTCGACGGCAACGACGAGATCTCCATGCTGGGCGCCACTCTCAACGAGATGCTCGACCGCATCGAGGAATCCGTGGAACGGGAACGCCGTTTCGTGGATCGGGCCAGCCACGAACTCCGCACCCCGCTCGCGATTCAGCGCATGGAGCTGGACGTGGCGCTCGCCGGCCCGCCAGCCGTGGACGAGCTGAGGGCCGCGCTGCACAGCGTGTCTCAGGAGAACGCGCACCTGGCGCGGCTGACCCAGGACCTGCTGGTGCTGTCCCGCGCACGCGGTGGGGCACTGCCCGTCCGGCGGGTGGAGGCATCGCTCCCTGAGCTGATGGCCGACGCCCGCCGCCGGAACAGCCCAAGGGCGGGGGACGTCCACCTCACCTTCACCGCAGCGGAAGCCCAGGTCCGGATCGATCCGGTCTGGTTCCGGCAGGCCGTCGACAACCTGGTTGACAACGCCCTCCGCCACACCCCGGCAGGCGGCCGGGTCGACGTAGCGGCCAGCCGGCCGAACGGGACGATTCTGCTGGTCGTGGACGATACCGGTCCCGGCTTCACCGCAGCTCCCGTCAGTGCCCTCTTCGAGCCCTTCGCGTCCGCAGGCCGCAAGCAAGAGAAGGAGGAGGGATCCGGTGGCCTCGGACTCGCCGTCGTCCGCACCATCGCCGAGGCTCACGGCGGCAGGGTCTGGGCGGAGAACCGTCCGCAGGGCGGCGCCCGGGTGAGCATGACCATGGCCGACGGGTGATTCCCGGCCCTCGACTGACACCAGCTCGGCGCCGGTCGCCCATGGCCGTGGCATGCCAGCGGCGTGGGAGCTTGTCAGCTGCCGGTCAATGCTGCGGCGGGCCGGCCGCGGATGGACGCGTCAAGGACATCGGCGATGTGCGCCACGGCGGGCGCGGTGCCATCGGTGTCGGCCAGCGCGGCCGCGATCTGCAGGCTGCAGCCGGGATTGGCGGACACGACCAGGGCCGCCCCGGTCGCCCGGACCGCGGCCGCCTTCCGCTCCCCGAGCTCGCGCGCGGCCTCCGGCTGCAGCAGGTTGTACACGCCCGCCGAGCCGCAGCACGTCGCGCCGTCGCCCACCTCGGCCAGCTCCAGGCCCGGGATCGCCTGGAGCAGGTCGCGCGGCTGCTGGCGGATCCGCTGCGCGTGGGCCAGATGGCAGGCGTCGTGATAGGCGACCCTGACCGGCAGCTCGTGACGTGCCGCCTGTGGCCCGCCGGACTGAACGTACAGTTCGGCGAGGAACTCGCTAAGATCACGCACCTTGCCGCTGATCGCGGCGGCCCGCGCCGCCCAGCCGTCCACCGTGCCGTCCTGCCCGGCGCCGTCGTGCCCGGCGCCGGGCGGGTCCGCGAGGAGGGCGCCGTACTCCTTCATCGCCGAGCCACAGCCTGCCGAGTTGACCACGATCGCGTCCACCCCGGCCTGCTCGAACGTCGCGATGGTGCGCCGGGCGAACCCGGCCGCCTCCGACACCCGTCCCGAGTGCAGCGACAGCGCACCGCAGCAGCCCTGGCCGCCGGGAATGATGACGTCGCAGCCTTCGGCCGCGAGCACCCGCGCCGTGGCGGTGTTGACCTGGGGGAAGAAGACCTGCTGCACGCAGCCGGTGAGCATGCCCACGACCGCCCGGCGCTTGCCGCGGGCCGGCACCCGGCCCGGCAGAGAGACGCGCCGCCCAGGCAGCACGGCGCGCCTGCTGGGCGGTCGGCTCCCGGTCGGCTGCGCAGGCTGCCCCGGCGCCAGCCGCAGCGCCGAGCTGAGCTCGGGGGCAAGGCGCCGCGCGGCCCGGCTGCGCCCGGCCAGCCGGTCCAGGCGGGCCCATTGCGCGCCGCGCAGCGGGCCCGACAGCGCCCGCAGCCGCCGGGGGTAGGGAAAGGTCGCGAAGATGGCCGCCCGCACCGCCCGCTCGCGCAGCGACCGGGCGGGCCCGGGGCTCGGGCCTGGCGGGGGCTCCTCGGTCCAGGTGCGGGCCGCCTCGATCAGCCGGTCGTAGCGCACGCCGGACGGGCAGGCCGTCACGCAGGCCATGCAGCCGAGGCAGCGGTCGACATGAGTAAATGCCTCCTCGGTCAGCTGGGCACCTGCCAGCGCCTGGGTCATGAGGTGGATGCGGCCGCGGGGCGAGTCCATCTCCTCGCCCCACAGCTGGTAGGTCGGGCAGACGGGCAGGCAGAAGCCGCAGTGGACGCAGTCCGACGCCGTCGCCCGCAGCGCCCCGGTGGGATCCAGGGCGCTGCCGGCGGCGTCGGGATTCTCACGGGGCTGCGTGGGGCCGCCTCCATGGGCCGACGCTGTCATCAGATCCCTCCCACGAAACGGCCCGGTGCCATCCGGTGCCCCGGATCGAACTGGTCCTTGACCGCCCGCATCAGCGGCAGGCCGGTCACCGGGCCCCACAGGTCCACCAGGTCCCGCACGGGGGGCGGGGCGTGCACCACGACGGCGCTGGCGGGCACCGGCGGGCCGTCCGGCGGCGCGGGGGCAGCCCTGGCGCCCGCCTCTCCCCGGGCAAGGGCTTCCCGCAGGGCGGCGACGAACGCGGCCACCGCCCCCGGGCCGGCGTCGGCGCCGAGCGCGACGTAGATCACCCCGGCCGCGGCGGAACCGGCCACCAGCGGGTCGAGACCGCCGGCAGCGGCGGCGTTGTCGATCACGGCCAGCACCGCTGGCAGCGCGGCCGCCCAGAGCGCGACCCGGATCAGCGTCCCGGCCCCGCCCGCCCCATTGGGCGGCTCGGCCCGGCCCCACCAGGCAGGCGCGTCCGGCGACGTCACAGCCCCCGCGCCGAGAAGCTCGCGCAGGTGCGCGGCGCGCTCGCCGACCCCCGCCGGGTCTCCCTCCAGCAGCACCCCCACCCGCACCGGCTGGTGGCTGCCGGCCCGGCTGATCTCCACCGCGGTCGGCGCCAGCTCGCTGGCGGCTGCGGCGGCGACCGCGCGGTGAGCGCTGGCCGGGTCGGGCTCATCCACGGTGGTGTACACGGCGGCGGAGGGCAGCGGATGGAGCCGGAACACCGCCTCGACAATCAGCCCGAGTGTGCCGTAGGACCCCGCGAACAGCTTGCCGAGGTCATAGCCGGCCACGTTCTTGACCACCTTGCCTCCCGAGGATGCGACGGTGCCGTCGGCGCGGACCACGGTGATCCCGATCACCAGATCGCGTGGCGTGCCGTAGCGCAGGCGCCGCGGGCCCGCCGTCCCGGTGGCGAGCGTTCCGCCGATCGTGGCAGTACTCGCCGGTTCCTGGGCGCCCGGGCTGCCTCCGGCGGGGGGCGCGTCCAGGGCGAGCTGTTGCCCGGCGCCCGCCAGTACCTCGCCCAGCCGCCGCAGCCCGACCCCGGCCTGGACCCGCGCCACCAGGTCGCCCGCCGCGTGCTCGACCACCTGGTCCAGCAGCAGCGTGTCCACCACCAGGTCGCAGCGCCGGGGCGGGGTGCCCCAGTCCAGCCGGCTGCCGCTGCCCCGCGCGACCACGGCGAGGTCCTGCTCATCGGCGACCCGCATCACCGCGCTGGCCTCGGTCACGCTGGCCGGGGATGCGGCATAGCGGGGCGTCACCCCGGCCACCGCGTCGCCGCCACCCGCCGCCCGGGTGGCAGGGCAGGCGGCAGCGAGCGCCCGCAGGACGGTGCCGCTTGCAAGGTCACCCGCCATGCCGCACCCGCCGATCACCGGCCGCCGGGCCGGGCCCAGTCGATGCGGCCGCGGCAGGCCCGCCCAGCCCTGCTGCGCGGGCACGGCAGCCGGGCACCGCCAGGCGTTTTGACATCAGAACTGCTCTGCCTGGCCTGAGGCGACCAGGGGGTGCGGCTCCCTCCGCACGCCGGGTACCTCACCGCACAGCCGGGGGGTCGGGAACACCTTGCCGGGGTTGCACAGGCCGCCGGGATCGAACGCGCACCGCAGCAGCTGCATCGTGTCCAGGTCGTCGGCGCCGAACATCTTCGGCATGTACCTGGACTTGTCCACCCCCACGCCGTGCTCGCCGGTGATGGACCCGCCGTGGGCGATGCACAGGTCCAGAATCGCGCCGGACAGCTCCTCGGCCGCGGCGGTGGCCTCCGGCGAGGTGTCGTCGTACAGCACGAGCGGGTGCAGATTGCCATCGCCCGCGTGGAACACGTTGGCGACCCGGATGCCGGACTCGGCCGAGAGTTTCGCGATCTTGTCCAGCACCGGTCCGAGCGCGGTGCGGGGCACCACCCCGTCCTGCACGATGTAGGCCGCGCAGATCCGGCCGACCGCCGCGAACGCCGACTTGCGGCCCGCCCAGATGACGGCACGCTCGGCCGGGTCCACGGCCTCCCTGATCTCGGTCGAGCCCGCCTCCCGGCAGAGCGCGCGGACGGCGTCGGCATCCCGGCGCACGTCGGCTTCCGGGCCGTCGAGTTCCACGATGAGCACGGCCCCGGCGCCTTCGGGGTAGTGACACGCGACGGCTGCCTCGGCGGCCTCGATCGCGAGCGCGTCCATCATCTCGATGGCCGCCGGGACGATGCCGGCCCCGATGATCGCCGACACCGCGGAGCCGCCCGCGCCGGTGGTCTCGAACGCGGCCAGCAGGCAGGTGACCATCTGCGGGACCCTGCTCAGCTTTACGATGATCTTGGTGGCGATGCCGAGCGTGCCTTCGGAGCCGATGAAGGCGCCCACCAGGTCGTAGCCGGGCGCCGCCCCGGTGCCGTCGCCCAGCCAGGTCAGCTCGCCCGCCGGCGTGACGATCTCCAGCCCGGTGACGTGGTGCACGGTGAAGCCGTGCTTGAGGCAGTGGGCCCCGCCCGAGTTCTCCGCGACGTTGCCGCCGACCGAGCAGATCACCTGGCTGGACGGGTCGGGAGCATAGAAGTAGCCGAACGGCCGTGCCGCGGTGCTCACCGCCAGGTTGGTGACTCCCGGCTCCACGATGGCCCGCTGGCTCGCCGGGTCGATGGCGATGATGCGCCGCATCCGGGAGGTGACGATCAGCACCCCGTCGGTGCGGGGGAGCGCGCCGCCGGACAGGCCGGTGCCGCTGCCGCGGGCCACGAACGGGACCCTGGCCTCCGCGCACACGCGGACCACCGCGGCGACCTGCTCCGCTGTCCGCGGCAGGACCACCAGCCCCGGCGCGGCCCGGTGCGAGGTGAGGCCGTCGCACTCGTACGTGCGCAGGTCGAGCGGGTCGGTCACCACCCCGTCCGGGCCGCAGATCTCCACCATCGCCGGGACCAGATGCTCGATCATCGTTTCCCCTCGGGTCGCTACCTCCAGGTTGCCCCCTGTCGGCACGTGAATTCCATGATCACGGACGATTCTCTGCGTATAGCTCAGGAAGACGTCCGTGATCCCGGGCCGCCGGGCGGCCGGGCTGGCGGCGGGCGGGCCGGGTCAGGGCATCCGCTCGTACGCGGGGATGGTGAGGAACTCGACGTAGTAGTCGGCGAGGCCGACCTCGGTGAACAGGGCGACCGCCTGGTCGTAGCGCGCGGCGTCGAAGGCGGCGCCTGCGCTGCGGCGGATGGCGTCCAGCTCCTCGCGGATGATCAGCTCGACCAGGTCGCGGGTGACCCGAAGGCCGTCGTCGAGGGTGATGTCGTTGTGCAGCCACTGCCAGACCTGGGACCGGGCGATCTCGGCGGTTGCGGCGTCCTCCATCAGGTTGAAGATGGCCACCGCGCCGTTGCCGCCGAGCCAGGTGGCCAGGTACTGCAGGGCGACACTGACGTCGTTGCGGAGGCCCGCCTCGGTTATCGTGCCGGGGGTCTTCGCCACCGCCAGCAGGTCCTCCGCGGAGACGCTGACCTCGTCCCGCAACCGGTCCAGCTGGTTGGGCCGGTCGCCGAGCGCGGCGTCGAACACCTCCTTGCACAACGCCACCAGGTCGGGGTGGGCGACCCAGGAGCCGTCGAAGCCGTCTCCGGACTCCCGGGTCTTGTCCTCACGCACCTTGGCCAGCGCGGTGGCGGTGACCTCGGGGTCGCGGCGGTTCGGGATGAACGCGGCCATCCCGCCCATCGCGTGGGCGCCCCGGCGGTGGCACGTCTTCACCAGCAGCTCCGTGTAGGCGCGCATGAACGGCGCCGTCATCGTGACCGAGTTGCGCTCGGGCAGGATGAAGTCGCGTCCCCGGGACCGGAACTTCTTGATGATGCTGAACAGGTAGTCCCAGCGGCCGGCGTTCAGTCCCGAGCTGTGGTCGCGCAGTTCGTAGAGGATCTCCTCCATCTCGAAGGCGGCTGGGATGGTCTCGACCAGGACGGTGGCCCGGATCGTGCCGCGGGGAATGCCGAGGAAGTCCTGGGCCAGGTTGAAGGCGTCGTTCCAGAGCCTGGCCTCGTGGTGGCTCTCGATCTTGGGCAGGTAGAAGTACGGCCCAGCACCCTTGTCGAGCTGGCGCCGCGCGCAGTGGACGAAATACAGCGCGAAGTCGAAGAGGCTGCCCGACACCCGCTTGCCGTCCACCAGCAGGTGTTTCTCGTCCAGATGCCAGCCGCGCGGCCGGACCACGATGGTCGCGAGCTCCTCGTCGGGCATCAGCCGATAGGACTTACCTTCCTCGCTCGTGAAATCGATGGTGCGGTCGAGGGCGTCCTTCAGATTGAGCTGGCCGATGATCATGTTCTCCCAGAGCGGCGTGTTCGCGTCCTCGAAGTCGGCGAGCCACAC
>DAITAE010000595.1:0-3061 GCA_036824445.1 Streptosporangiaceae bacterium
GCCGCGAACTCGCTGCGCGCCAGGACATCGAGATCGATATGCAGCCACCAGCGAGGCGCCTGAGCCAGGACGTGCTCGACCGCCGCGCGGGCATGGCCGACGGGGTCCGCGGACACCTCGTCGGCCGGGCGCAGCCACACCCGGTCAGCTACTGTCGGGACGTTCGCTGCCTGGCGGAAGAGGTCATCACGGGGCCCGAGCATGGCGATCGCGCCCGGGGCCAGGGCCGGCAGCAGGCCGCGGAGCGGCTCCGGCGCCCGCTCACCGGTCAAGCCCAGCAGCAAGGCGATCTCCATGTTCGCGGCCTCGCCACTCGTCGACAGGTCCATCGGCGTGGCGTCCTCGTGCCCATCCACGAACACCAGGCCCGCCCGGCCAGCGACATCACGGAGCGCGGGCACCGCCGCGAGCAGCACTGAGCAGTCGGCGCCGTAGATGAAGGGAAACCGGCCAGCCGACAGCGACACGTGCACCCGGTCGTACAGTTCGCCGATCATCTGCAGCAGTGCCCGCTCGTTGAGCAGGCCTGAGCCCGCAGCGCGCTGCGCGACCGCGCCGGGCAGCACCAGATCGGGCTCCATGACCACGTCCGGGCCCAGCACGGTAGGCAGCCCCGCGGCCCGCAGTGCCTGCGGCGCCCCCGCCTGGCCTGGGGCCCGGCCCATGCCGTCGAACGGAACCCCGATCAGATCGAGCCGCCCCGCGCCGTCCTCATTCCCGGCAGTCGCAGATTCCCGCATCACATGCTCCAGGCCATCGCAGGGGTCTCGCAACACTGGGCCGATCTCCTGTTCGACCCTAGCGGGCGGAACGCGCGAGGCAGGACAGCCAGCCGCCAATCCAATGGAGGGCAGTGGAACCGGTATGGAGATCGGGTGGATCTCAAGCCCCCAGAGCGCGCCAGCAGCCCACCGTGCGCCCGCAACGGCATCCGCACATAGCCCGCCGGTGGGTAGGCTACGGCGGTTGCGCCGGGGACTGTCTCAGCCCGGCAGGCCCTCTGGCCGCGGCATGGCGACCACAGCGTTCTTATGCCCGTGGAGGGTCTTGATCAGCTTTTGCTTGCGCAGGTCGGCCAGCGCCCGGCGCACCGTCGTGCGGGCAACCGCGTACTCGCTGGCGAGCTCATCCTCGCCTGGCAGGGGAGAGCCAAGCGGGTAGGTGCCATCGGCTATACGGGAGGACAGGTCGCCGGCGAGCTGTCGCCAGACGTACTCATCGGCCGCCCACTGGCGGGGCATGCGGGCAACTCTAGGTCACTGCCAAGTCAGATGACTACAGCGTCGTGCAGCGGCCTCGGGCAACGCCGGGGAATGTTCTCCCAGCGCGTCCCTATACTCTGACCCACTCGCGTGCCAATCTAGGCGACGTGCCGGTCCCTGTTCTGCCTCCCCCTGGACATGCCATGGCGCGGGCGCGCGTCCCGGGGGGGCCGCGCTGATGGTGGTGCTGGACGGCGCGTCACTCACGATCGATTCCCTCGCAGCCGTCGCCGAGCGGCGCGATGAGGTTGTCCTCGCCCCGCTGGCGCGCGACCGGATGGCGGCTGCCCGCGAGGTCGTCGAGGAGGCACTGCGGGCGGATGCCCCTGTATACGGTCTGACGACCGCTCTGGCGGAGCGAAAGAGCGTCGTGCTGGACGCCGCGGCACGCCAGGGCTTCAGCCGGTTCCTGATCAGGGGTCACCTTATTGCCCAAGGACCGCCGGCACCGGCCGCGGTCGTGAGGGCAGCGATGGTCTGCCTGGTGAACGGTTTCGCGAAGGGCGCGGCCGGTGTCCGCCCCGAACTGGCCGAGATGATGGTCGACGCCCTCAACCGTGATCAGGTGCCGGCTGTTCGCAGCCTCGGCTCGGTAGGCCAGGCTGACCTCGGCCCGATGGCCGACCTCGCCGAGGGGCTGCTTCGCGAGACCGGCTTCGTCCTCGCGGACAACGAGGGGCTGGCGCTCGTCAACAACAACGCCTTCGCCACCGGCTGGGCCGCGCTCGCGGAGCTGGCCGCCGAACGGCTGCTGGGGGAAGCCGAGGTCGCCGCCGCCCTCGATCTCGAAGCGTTCGCGGCCAACCTCAGCATCCTCCATCCCCTGGTCACCGAGGTCCGGCCGCACCCGGGCACGGTCGCGGCGATCAGCCGCCTCCGCGCGCTGCTCGCCGGGAGCTCCCTCTTCGAGCCGGGTAGCGCCCGGAACCTGCAGGACCCGCTCACCTTCCGGAGCATCCCCCAGATCCTCGGCGCCGCCGGGGACGCCCTCGGGTATGCCCGCACCACCATCGAGACCGAGCTCAACTCCGCAGGATGCAATCCCGCCGTCGTGCTCGCCGAACGGCGCATCGTGTCCGTCGGCAACCTCGACATCGTGCCGGTCGCCGCCGCGCTTGACTTTGCCCGCATTGCCCTGGCCACGGTGGTGACCTGTGCAGCCGAACGGACCGTGAAGCTGCTCCAGAGCCCTCTCTCGGGCCTTCCAGCCGGCCTGGCGGCCGAGCCGGACACGGGCGAGGAGGCCCTCGCCGAGTTCGCTGGTGCCGCGCAGGCGATCGCGGCGGAGGCACGCATGCTCGCCCACCCGGTCTCGTTCGAGGTCGTGAGTTCGAGCAAAGCCGAAGGGATCGAGGACCGCACGACGATGGCCCCGCTCTCGGCAAGGCGCCTCGCCGAGATGGCCGACCTCGCCGCGCGGGTCGTCTCGGTCGAGCTCCTCGTCGCGGCCCAGGCCATCGACTTGCGCCGGGCTTCTCATCTTGGCGAAGGGACCGGGCGGGCGGTTGACCTCGTGCGCGAGTTTGCCGACTTCACCGCCCGCGGACAGGCCCCGCCCGCGGAGCTGGAGCCGCTCGTCGATGCGGTTCGGGCGGGCCGCTTCGCCGGGACCGCTCTCCCCGGCCCCTGACCAGCGCCCCGGAAGCCGGCTACAGGCTCGCGTTCCAGGAGTGAAGCACCTCGGGGGGCTGGCGCGCGGCCGCGGTGCCGAGGACCGGATGCAGGTCCATGGACGGCGAGTACTTGCTGGCCGGCACCGTGCGCCCGAGCGCCTCGGCCATGGCCCGGACGTGGTGCGG
>DAITAE010000084.1:0-6346 GCA_036824445.1 Streptosporangiaceae bacterium
GGACCCGCTTGAGGTACTCGTGGGTCTCCTTGAGGTTCTCGCAGTTGGTGCCCTCCCGCTCGTACAGGTAGGGGACGGCGTCCAGCCGGAACCCGTCGATGCCCAGGTCCAGCCAGAACCGGAGCACCTCGATCATCGCGTCCTGGACCCGTGGGTTCTCGTAGTTCAGGTCGGGCTGGTGGGAGAAGAACCTGTGCCAGTAGTACTGGCCGCGGACCGGGTCATGGGTCCAGTTCGACCCCTCGGTGTCCACGAAGATGACGCGGGCGTCGGTGTACCGGTGGTCGTCGTCGGACCATACGTAGAAGTCGCCGAACGGCCCGTCCGGGTCGCTGCGGGAGGCCTGGAACCAGGGGTGGGCGTCGCTGGTGTGGTTCATGACCAGGTCGG
Source organism: Streptosporangiaceae bacterium (assembly GCA_036824445.1). Lineage (GTDB taxonomy): Bacteria > Actinomycetota > Actinomycetes > Streptosporangiales > Streptosporangiaceae > UBA9676. The sequence continues at coordinate 391 of DAITAE010000084.1, forward strand.
CGATCACCCGCATGCCGCGCTCGTGCGCCCCGTCCACCAGTTCCACGAAATCCCCGATGTGCCCGAAGTCGGGCAGCACCTTGGTGAAGTCGGAGATGTCGTAGCCGCCGTCGCGCAGCGGCGAGTCGTAGATGGGCAGCAGCCAGATGCAGTCGATGCCGAGCCATTGCAGGTAATCGAGCCGGGAGGTGAGTCCGCGCAGGTCGCCGGTGCCGTCCCCGTTGGAGTCGTGGAAGCCGCGGATCAGCACCTCATAGAAGACCGCGTGTCTGTACCACTGCGGGTCGCGTGGCTGCTCGAACGAGAACGGGTCCGGGATGGGCTCGCTGAGCGGCTGGGCGAAGCTGGCCGGCTGAACGGGCAACGGCAGTGTCGGCAGGCTCGATGGGCCGGTCAGGCCGGGCGGGCCCACCGGACTGGTTGGACCGGACCGGCGGGGCGGGCCGGGCCGGCTCCGGTCGGGCTCAGGTGGTGCCACTGGCGTCTCCTGCGGAGGTACGGTGCGCCGTCACGAGGGGGGCTGCGGCGTGATCGTGAAGATATGGGCTGGCGTCATGGCTGGGTCGAGCCGTACGTAGTTGGCCCGCCCCCACTGATAGGAATGCCCGGACAGCTCGTCTGTGACAACGAACTGCGACCCGTAGTCCATGCCCAGCGCGGGCATATCGAGCCAGACTGTCGCCTCACGGGGTGTGTGTGGGTCGAGGTTCACGACGACCAGGACGGTGTCCTCGTCCCGCTGGCTGCGCTTGGAGAAGCAGATCAGTTCCGGCTGGTCGACGTGATGGAAGCGTAGATTACGCAACCAGTGCGTCGCCGGGTGGGCTTTTCTGATCGCGTTGAGCCGGGTGATGAGCGGCGCGATGCCGTTGGGCGGCTCCTGCGCCTTCGCCCAGTCGCGCGGCCGGTACTGATACTTCTCGGAATCCAGGTACTCCTCGCTCCCCGGCCTGACGGGCGTGTTCTCGCACAGCTCGTACCCCGAGTAGATTCCCCACGACGGCGACAGCATGGCGGCCAGGACCGCTCGCGTCCTGAAGGCGGGAGGTCCGCCATGCTGGAGGTATTCGTGCAGGATGTCGGGGGTGTTGGTGAAGAAGTTGGGCCTCATGTACGCGGCGGCGGGACCGGACAGCTCACGCAGGTAGCCGACGATCTCGGCGGCGGTGTTCCGCCAGGTGAAGTACGTGTAGGACTGATGGAATCCGATCTGGGCGAGGGCGTGCATCATCGCCGGGCGAGTGAACGCCTCCGCGAGGAAGATCACATCCGGGTCGGTGCGGTCCACCTCCGCCAGCAGCCGCTCCCAGAACGGCAGCGGCTTGGTGTGGGGGTTGTCGACCCGGAAGATCCTGATCCCGTGATCCATCCAGTGCCGCAGGACCCGCAGCGCCTCGGCGTAGAGACCCTCCGGGTCCTGGTCGAAGTTGAGCGGGTAGATGTCCTGGTACTTCTTGGGCGGGTTCTCCGCATAGGCGATCGCGCCGTCGGCCCGGGTGGTGAACCATTCCGGGTGCCGCCGGACCCAGGGGTGATCCGGCGATGCCTGGAGGGCAAAATCGAGCGCCACCTCGAGCCCGACCTCACCGGCCCGGCGGACAAAGGCGTCGAAGTCGGCGAGCGTGCCGAGCTCGGGGTGGATGGTGTCGTGACCGCCGTCCGGCGAGCCGATCGCCCATGGCGAGCCAGGGTCACCGGGACCCGCCTGCAGCGCGTTGTTCCGCCCTTTGCGGGCGGTCGTCCCGATCGGGTGGACCGGCGGCAGGTAGACCACGTCGAAGCCCATGGCCGCGATCTGCTCCAGCCGGCATGCGGCGCTGCGCAGGGTCCCCCCGGTCGGCTCGCGCCGCCCCATCGGGTCGGTCCGCACGCCTTCCGAGCGGGGGAAGAACTCATACCACGCGCCGTAAAGCGCACGCTGCCGGTGCACGGCCAGCGGGTAGCTGGGCGACCGGGTCAGCACCTCGCGCAGCGGGTGGGCGGCGAGGATGGCCAGGATCTCGTCGTCATCGGCGGCGGCGAGCCGGTCCCAGGGCGGGATGGCCGGGTCCCGGAGCCGGGCGGCGAGCGCCAGCAGCGCCGAGCGGGCGGCCTGCGCGGACTGGGCGGCGCGGGCCGCGTGGGCCCAGCGGGCGCCCGGCGGGGCGGGCGGCGCAGCCGGCCCTCCCGGCCCGGCCGGCCCTACTGGCCCGGCGGACCCGGCAGGCACTGCGCGGTTGGGCCGGATGGATCTGGCCGCCCGCTCGAACAGGATCGCGCCCTCGGCCATCATGAGGCCGACGTCAAGCCCGCGCGGGACCTTGATGCCGGCGTCGTGGCGCCAGTGCGCGATCGAGTCTCCCCACGCCTCGACCTGGAACTGCCAGCGGCCTTCGCAGCCCACGGTGACCTGAGCCGCATAACGGTCGGTGCCGGGCATGGCCTCAGCCATGCCGACGAGGGGCTGCCGTTCGCCGGTGGGGGTGCGCAGGACCACTCCCGCGCCGAGCATCTCATGGCCTTCCCGGAAGATGGTCGCGCTGACCTCGAAGGTCTCACCGGCCACCGCCTTGGCGGGGCGCCGCCCGCATTCCAGGACAGGCTGCACATCCAGGATGGGTATGCGTCCGATCACCTCTGAACGCTACCCACTCACGGGCCGGCGTATCCGGCGACACCGGGAGGACGCAGGCGTTCGGCGCCAGAATTGTTTCGCCGCCGGTCTGCTCGCCCGGTTCGCGGTAGCGGCCGGCGCCCATTAGGGTCGCTCTGCGTGAGAGCCATCCGCTGCTTCACGATCCGCGCCACGCTGCCGGAACCGCTCGCCGGGCTGCGCGATCTGATGCTGAACCTCCGCTGGTCCTGGCACGCCGACACGCGGGAACTGTTCGCCGCGATCGACCCGGCCGGGCGGCCGGAGGCGGGCCGCGACCCGACCGCCCTGCTCGGCGAGGTGCCCCCGGAGCACCTGGCCCGGCTCGCGGCTGACCCCGGCTACCTTGCCCGGCTCGGTGAGATGGCCGCCGATCTGGACGAGTACCTGACCGGGCCGCGCTGGTATCAGCTGAGCGCGGATGAGCTCGCCGGGGCGCCCGCAGCGGTCGCCTACTTCTCGCCGGAGTACGGCATCGCCAGCGCCCTGCCCCAGTACTCCGGCGGGCTCGGCATCCTGGCCGGTGACCATCTCAAGGCGGCGAGCGACCTCGGCGTGCCGCTGATCGGGGTGGGCCTGCTGTACCGGCACGGCTACTTCAGCCAGTCGCTGTCGGCGGAGGGCTGGCAGCTGGAGCGGTACCCGGGAGCCGACCCGAGCGGGCTGCCGCTGACGCTGCTGCGGGAGACCGGCGGGTCGCCGGTCCGTGTCGGCGTCACGCTGGCCGAGGGCGGCGTGCTGGCCGCGCAGGTGTGGCTCGCCCAGGTGGGCCGGGTGCCCCTGCTGCTGCTCGACTCGTACGTGGAGGAGAACGAGCCAGCCCTGCGGGAGGTCACCGACCGGCTCTATGGCGGCGGGAGCGAGCACCGGCTCCGGCAGGAGCTGCTGCTCGGGATCGGCGGTGTGCGGGCGGTCCGGGCGTTCTGCGCGCTGACCGGCCATCCACAGCCGGAGGTCTTCCACACCAACGAGGGTCATGCCGGCTTCCTCGGCCTGGAGCGGATCCGCGAGTACGCGCAGGCGGGGCTCAGCTTCGACGAGGCGATCGAGGTGTGCCGGGCGGGCACGGTGTTCACCACGCACACGCCCGTGGCGGCCGGCATCGACCGGTTCCCCCGTGATCTGGTCGAGCAGCATTTCAGCGGGCCCGCAGGCGACCCCGCGCTGCCCGGCGACCGGGTGCTCGCGCTCGGCGCGGAGACCTACCCCGGTGGCGACCCGGCGGTGTTCAACATGGCCGTGATGGGGATGCGGCTGGCGCAGCGGGTGAACGGGGTGAGCCGGCTGCACGGCCGGGTGAGCCGAGCGATGTTCTCTGGCCTGTGGCCGGGGTTCGACCCTGGCGAGGTGCCCATCGGTTCGATCACCAACGGGGTGCACACCGCTACCTGGGTCGCGCCGGAGATCCTCGCGCTGGCTGCCGGTGACGGCCCGGGATCCGGCCTGGACCTGCCGGAGGACGGCCAGGCATGGGACAAGGTCGCGGCAACCGGCCCGGTCCGGATCTGGGAGATCCGCCGCCTGCTGCGGGAGCGGCTGGTGGAGGCGGCGCGGCAGCGGCTCCGCGCGTCCTGGCGGCAGCGTGGTGCGTCCGACGCGGAGCTGGGCTGGACCCAGGGGGTTCTCGAGCCCGGCGTGCTGACGGTCGGCTTCGCCCGCCGGGTCCCGTCCTACAAGCGGCTCACGCTGATGCTGCATGACCCGGACCGTCTCCGCTCGCTGCTGCTTGACCCGCAGCGCCCGGTTCAGGTCGTGATCGCGGGGAAGGCGCACCCCGCGGACGAGGGTGGCAAGCAACTCATCCAGCAGATGGTCCGGTTCGCCGACGACCCGGCGGTGCGGCACAGGATCGTTTTCCTGCCCGACTACGACATGGAACTGGCTCATGCCCTGGTGCAGGGCTGTGACGTGTGGCTGAACAATCCGCTCCGGCCGCTGGAGGCGTGCGGTACGTCGGGGATGAAGGCGGCGCTGAACGGCGGGCTCAACCTGTCGATCAGGGACGGCTGGTGGGCCGAGTGGTACGACGGCGAGAACGGCTGGGAGATCCCGTCGGCGGACGGGGTGGAGGATGCCGGCCGCCGGGACGAGCTGGAGTCGGCCGGCCTGTACGAGCTGATCGAGACGATGGTGGCGCCGTTGTTCTACGACACGGGCGCTGACGGGCTCCCCGGCCGGTGGCTGGAGATGGTGGCGCACACCTTCCGGACGCTGGGACCGCGGGTCCAGGCCTCGCGCATGGTCTGCGACTATGCGACCGGCCTGTACCTGCCCGCGGCGCGGGCGTCACGCCTGCTCGCGGAGGAGCGGGATGGGACGCCCTTCGCGGCCGCCCGCGAGCTTGCCGTCTGGAAACACAAGACGAGCACGGCCTGGGACGAGGTTCGCATCGAGCACGTCGAGGCGGAGGACTGCCTGCACGGCCCGGGCGATGAGCTCCTGGTCCGGGCGAGCGTGGCGCTGGGCAAGTTGTCCCCCGCCGACGTCGCCGTCGAGGTCGTCTGCGGCCGGGTGGACGAGCACGACGAGATCGTCGAGCCGGCCGCGAGCGGGATGTCCCTCGACGAGGCCACCTGCGATCCCGGCGTCGCCCGCTACGTGGGGCGCGCCCATCTCGGCAGCCCCGGGCCCTTCGGGTATACCGTCCGGGTTGTGCCCCGTCATCCGCTCCTGGCCAGCATCGCGGAGATGGGCCTGGTGACCTTGCCCGAGGCACCGGCCGGGATGACCAACGGCGACCTGCGCTGACCGGGCCGGCGCCGTCGGCCGGGGGCCGTCCGGCTCTCACCTGCCGGACACCTTGCTACCGCATGGATGTGAACCGTTGCTGTGAGTAAGGCGTCTTCCTAATGGCCCGGGCGGCGGCACCCATCCCGGCAGGTGATAGGACGAAGCGATGGTGAGCTCACGCGTGCGGCCGGAGCGCCTCCTGACCCCGGCAGAGGTGGCCGCGCTTCTGCGGGTCGATCCCAAGACGGTCACCCGGTGGGCGGAGCGGGGCAAGTTCGGATCGATCAGAACGCTCGGCGGGCACCGCCGCTACAGCGAGGCGGAGATCCGGGCGTTTCTGGCCGGCACCGCGCAGTCGCCAAGACCTGCGTCCACCCGGTCGGCGCCGCTCGCATAGGATCGTGGCCCGGCCAGCGGAGGAGGGTCATGGGCGAGTTCGTCCGCGTGGAGCATGACGGGGCGATCGCGACCATCCGCCTCGACCGCCCGCCCATGAACGCGCTCACCGGGCAGGGCCAGGACGAGCTCGCGGCGGCCGCCGCGGACGTCGGTGCAGACCCCGGGGTCCGCGCCGTGGTGATCTACGGTGGCGAG
>DAITAE010000084.1:6446-11553 GCA_036824445.1 Streptosporangiaceae bacterium
CCGTCCGGCTGGGCGACCAGATGCTGTCACTCGGTGTCCAGGCCGGCCGCGAGCCCGAAGCGGAAATCTGCCGGGAGGTGCGGGGCGTTGTCCTGTCACGGCAGCCTGTCAGCATCGGCCTGTGGGCAAGCGAGCTCGCCAGGGCGCTCCTGTCCTACGCCGAGCAGAACGCGCAGGCGGCCCAGGCGCTGCGTAGGCTGGTCGCGGGACCGTAGGCGTGCCGCGTGAGCGGTACCGGCCCTAAGGTCCATGCGGCGGGTGTCAGGGAAGGGGGAGCGGCCCATTCGCCGTCTTGGGGCAAGCAGTGTGGTGCTCGAAACGGAGCCTGATCGGTGCGAGCCTTATCGGGAGGGGCTTTGTAAGTTGGGACTGCCATGACCGCTGAGGACCAGACGACGGACCGGCTAGGGCCGTACTGCCTGCTCGAACGGATCGGTGAGGGCGGGATGGGCGTCGTCTACATGGCGCGCGACGCCAATGGGCAGACGGTCGCGCTCAAGGTTCTGCGCTCGGTCGCGGCCGAGGAGCCGGTGGCGCGGCGCCGGCTGGCGCGCGAGGTCGAGACCATGCGCCGGGTGCGCAGCCCCTATGTCGCGGCGGTCGTCGACGCCGACCTGGCGGGCGGCATGCCCTATATCGTCACCCGCTACGTCGCCGGCCGGACCCTGGAAGAGGTGGTCACCGAGGACGGGCCGCTCCCGCCGCCGGCGCTGCTCCGGCTGGCCTACGGCCTCGCCGACGCGCTCACGGCGGTGCACGCCGCCGGGGTGGTACACCGAGACCTCAAGCCCAGCAACGTGATGCTGTCGGACGAACTGCCGGTAGTCATCGACTTCGGCATCGCGCAAGGGCCGGACGCGACCCGGCTGACCATGACCGGGATGTTCATGGGAACCCCCGGCTACCTCGCGCCGGAGGTGATCGAGGGCCAGCCGAGCAGCGAGGCGTCCGACATCCACGCCTGGGGAGCCACCGTCGCCTTCGCCGCCACCGGCCGCCCGCCGTTCGGGTCTGGCTCGTACGAGGCCGTCTTCTACAAGATCGTGAATGGACAGGCCGACCTCATCGGGGTTCCCAAGCCCTTGCTGCCGCTGGTGGTGGCGGCCCTGGCCCGGGACCCGGGACTCCGTCCCCCGGCGGCGCAACTCAGCGCCCAGGCCGCGGCGCTGGACCCGGACGTGCTCGCCCAGAGCGCTGTCCTCAGCGGTGACGCGGCAGCCGGTCCCTTCACCGCGGTGCCGGCGACCAGCGCTGACGTGGCACCCGGCGCCGCGGCACAGGATGGCGACGGGCTGGCTAAGCCCGGCGGGGAGGATGGCCTTCCGGGCGTGCCCGGCGTGGTGCTGGGCCCGGCCGACCCCCTGGGCGCCGCTGGCGTGGTGCTGGGCCCGGCCGATCCCGCGGCGGGTTCCCCCACCGCGAACGGCGCGGGCGCGGCGGGACCAGGGCTCAAATCGCCGGGGACCAATCCCATGGTGGTCCGTCGGCCGTCGGCCGCGGACTTCGCCGACATGCTGCCGCCGGTGCAGTATGAGCCGGGGCCCTCCCCGCGGCCCCGGCCTGCCCCGCGGGCCCCGCGCGGCCCGGTCCAGCCCGCCGCGAAAAACCCGTTCGCACCCCGTGCGCCACGGGCCGACGCCGCGAAGAAGGCACGCTGGCCTTCGGCGATGGTGGCGGCAACGCTGGTGGTGGGGGTGGCGATCAGCGTGATCCTCCCCGTGGTCGGCGCGCTGGGGGTGCTGGCGCTGATCGTCGCGCTGCGCGCCGGTGACCTGGCCCAGCAACGGGCGGTGCAGCGGCGGTCGGTGCGCGGCGCCAGGCGCGGCGATCAGGTCCTGGTGGCGGCCATGTTTCCCTGGTACCTGGTGCGGTCGCTCCTCTCCTGCTTGCTGCTCGCGCCGTTCGCGCTGGCGGCCGGCGTTGTGGTGGGCGGGGTGGCGATAGCGATCGCGCCGGGTCATCATCTTCCCCGTGCGGTCGCGGTAGCCATCGGGACGATCGTCGCCTTCTACGGTTTCGGCCCCGGGTCGGCGAGGCCACGACGGCAGCTCAACCGGCTCTTCGGCGCGGTGCCGATGAACCGTGCCGTGCAGGCGGTTGCCCTGGCTGGGATGACCGCGCTTGCGCTCGCCGCGATCGCGGCGGCCGTCTCGTGGCCGTCTCTCTACTGGCCGGCCGGAGCGCCCGGCGGGGTCTGGCACTTCGGCATGGCCCATGTGGGACCGATCCGCCACCTCGGCCTGGTGGGCCGGCTGCTCCTGTCCCGCCTGGTCGGCGGCTGAAGCCGCCCGTCCCGCGCCCGCGGGCCGAACCTAGAGGCCCCGGCAATAGGACTGCCGGGCTCCCTACTGCCGGGGCTTCTATCAGCTGGCCTGGCGGTCCGGCCGCGGCGTCACCTTGTCGGATTGCCCGGCGCGCCCGGCCGGAGACCGGAGCCCCGGCGGCGGCTCACCGGTCGGCGGGAGGGGCCTGACCAGGCCGAGCGCGACCACCTCATTGGCCAGCCGGACCCGCCGGTTCGGCCCTTCCGGGATCCGGAACTTCTGGTAGAGCCGCAGCAGATGCTGCTTCACGGCGGCCTCGGTGACGACGAGGTCGGTGGCGATCTCCCGCGCCGTGGCAGGGGCGACGAACGCCTCGTCCGATAGCGCGGGCCGGCACAAGGACGTCAGGACGTCGAGTTCCCGGCGGGTCAGCTCGGGACTTGCGGAGCGCCGCAGCTCGACATCGGCGGCGATATCCTCCTTCGGGATGCCACCCACCCGGCAGCGGGCGGCGCCGAAGCTGAGCACGTCGCCGTCCTCGAGCACCCGACGGGCGACCAGCCGCCCGTTGACCCGGGTGCCGTTGCGTGATAATCCGAGGTCGGCGACGTACGCGTAAGGCCCGTGCCGGACGATCTCGGCATGGAGCCGGGAGACGCTCGGATCACCCAGCTGCACGTCGACCGCGCTGCCCCGCCCGATCGTCGTCACGTCCGCGGATAGCGGGATGACCGCCCCCGTTTCCTCGATGCGAATGTAGGGCCCCTCCATAAGGTCCTCCCAGACTGGCTTGGCAGCTACCGAGGTCTTACGGTCCAGTTACCCTTTCACAGGCGTGTCCTACCACATTCGTGGGTAGCGGTTCGGCCGCCAGGCCGGGCAATGATCTGCCGCCAGGTCCCGTGATGCGGAGGGCTGGCCGGGGCCCGGAGGGAGCAACCAGCGGAAGTACACTGCCGAGCGAGCCCTCCTGGAGGAACACGAAATGGCGGACAAGCCGTCCAAGGGCCTGGCGGACATCATTGCCGCGTCAACAGCGTTGAGCGATATCGATGGCCGGGCGGGCCTGCTGTTCTACCGCGGGTACGACATCCATCAGCTTGCGGGATCCGCGACCTTCGAGGAAATCGCCTATCTCCTGCAGCGGGGCCACCCTCCCACACGTGCGGAATTGGCCTCCTACGCCGACGAGATCGCCGCCGGACGTGCCCTCGGCTCGCTGATTACCGCGTGCCTGCCGGACGTGGCGGGCAGGCAGTCGCCGATGGAGGCGATGCGAAGCCTGGTCTCCCTGGCTAGCGCCGACGACCCGGACAAAGACTCCAACGCGGCCGGGGCGAACATCCGCAAGGCCGCCCGGCTCGTCGCCCAGCAGCCGCTCCTTGTCGCCTCCTACCATGCCGCGCGGAACGGCGGCAAGGTCTGCCCCGCCGAGCCGGAGCTCGGACTCGCCGCCAACTTCCTGTTGCAGATGCGCGGTGCGCCGCCGGCCCGGCGTGAGGCAGAGATCTTCGACACCTGTCTCGTGCTGCATGCCGACCACACGATGAACGCCTCCACGTTCGCCGCCCGGGTCTGTGCCGCCACCCTGTCCGACATGCATTCGGCGGTGGTCGCGGCGATCGGCACCCTCAAGGGGCCGCTGCATGGCGGGGCGAACGAGCAGGTCATGTACACGCTGATGGATATCGGGAAGTCCGCACCCGATGATCCGGTGGACATGGTGGAGCGTGCGGTCCGGGATCGCCTGGCCCGGGGCGAGAAGATCATGGGTTTCGGTCATCGCGTCTACAAGACGGAGGATCCCCGCGCCACCCATCTCCGCCAGATGTCGGAGGAACTCGCCCGGGCGAGCGGCGACGACACCTACTATCGGATGTCCCGGCGGATGGAGGAGACCGTCCTGGCGGAAAAGGGCCTCTACCCCAACGTGGATTTCTTCGCCGCCACCGTCTACCACTACCTTCAGATCCCCACCGACCTGTTCACTCCCGTGTTCTCGGTGAGCCGGATGGCCGGCTGGACGGCCCACATCATGGAGCAGCATGCCGACAACAGGCTCATCCGGCCGGACAGCGAATACATCGGCGAGCGCGGGCTCAGCTGGACACCGCTGGACGAGCGGTGAGGGCAGCAAAAGGCGGGCAGGCCGCGTGAGCGAGCAGGCGGAGCCTTCCGCGGCGCGGGAAGTGACGCCCCGCCGGGCCAGGCCTCCCCGCGGCACCGGGCCGTCGCGCCGGGCCAAGCCGCGCCCGGCTGAGCCGTCCCACGAAGCGGAGCCGCAACACCCGGCCGAGCCGTCCCGCGGAGCCGAGCCGTCCCGCGGAGCCGAGGCGTCTCGTGGAGCCGAGCCGCTGCGTCGCGCCAGGCCGCCGCACCGCGCCCAGCGCCGGCGCGGATCGATGTCCCGCGCCGCGCGCGCGAAGTCGCCGCCGGGAGCACAGCTCCCCTACCTGTTCGTGCTGGCAGTCGCCATCGGCGGGCTGGCGTGGATGTGGCAAGGCGGCATCCAGCGGGCCAAAGAAGGTACGTTGGCTTTGGCGGGCGCGATGTTCATCGGCGCGTTCGCCAGGACGGTGCTGCCGGAAGCGCGGGCTGGCATGCTCGCTTCCCGGCGGCGCCTCGTAGACGTGGTGTCGCTGGCGGCCCTGGGCATCGGCTTGCTGGTCGTTGGCCTGGTGCTGTCGACGCCGTCGTGACCGGGGGCTTCCCGCCCGCGCCGGTCGGTCAGCGGCCGGATGGCACCCGAGGGAGCAGGCTGAGGTGTGATGGAGAGGGAGCCAGCGGCATGCCCAAGATCAAGGTAGCCAATCCCGTCGTCGAGATCGACGGCGACGAGATGA
>DAITAE010000596.1:0-3050 GCA_036824445.1 Streptosporangiaceae bacterium
TCATCGCGATGATCGTGGTGGTGGCGCTGACCATCTTCGGCGGTGTGATGGGCTTCGACCTGATCATGCGCATGCAGACCGTCATCACGGTTGTCACCGGCGTGCTGACGGTGGTGTTCATCATCCTGGTCGCGGACAAGATCCACTGGTCCACGGTGTCCGCGCTGCCGTCGGGCTCGGCGGAGGCCGTGATCGGCGGGCTGGTGTTCATGATGACCGGGTTCGGGCTCGGGTGGGTCAACGTGGCCGCCGACTACTCCCGCTATCTGCCACGGAGATCCTCGAGTACCGGGGTGGCCGGCTGGACAACGTTCGGCTCCGCGGTCGCCCCGATCGTCCTCGTCGTCTTCGGGCTGCTGCTGGCTGGCTCGTCGAAGGGGCTGAGCAGCGCGATCGGCGCTGACCCGATCGGGGCGCTCGCCGTCCTGCTGCCGACCTGGTTCCTGGTCCCGTTCGCGATTGTGGCCGTGCTCGGGCTCATCGGCGGTGCGGTGCTGGACATCTACTCCTCGGGCCTGGCCCTGCTTTCCCTCGGCCTGCGGGTCCCGCGTTATGTCGCGGCCCTGATCGACGGCACGGTGATGACCCTCGGCACGATCTATGTGGTATTCATCGCGGGCAACTTCTTCGGGCAGTTCGAGGGCTTCCTGATCACGCTCGGCGTGCCGATCGCCGCCTGGTGCGGCGTCATGCTCGCCGACATCGCCCTCCGGCACCGTGACTACTCCGAGCCCGAGCTGTACAACCCGCACGGCCGCTACGGCGACGTCAAGTGGTTCCCCGTCGGGGTGGTCATCGTCAGCACCGTGATCGGCTGGGGGCTGGTCACCAACAGCTTCGCGAGCTGGCTCAGCTGGCAGGGTTATTTCCTCGGCCCGTTCGGCCTCGGCGGGAAGAACGGAGCCTGGGCCTTCGCCAACCTGGGGGTGCTCGTGGCCCTGGTGCTCGGGTTCGTCACACAATGGGCGTTCAGCCGGTCGGCCGTGCATGCCCAGGAGAAGACGCCACCGCTGGAGCCGGCCGCCGCCCAGGCATGACCGGCCCGGCAGACCAGGCGGGCCCTCCGGGGGAGCAGCCGGCGACGCTCGCGGTCATCGACATGCAGCGCGTGTTCGCCGACCGCGACAGTCCCTGGCTGGTGCCCAGGTTCGCCGAGATCGTGGGCCCCATCCAGCGGCTCGTCGCCGCCTACCGGCCGCGGGTCATCTTCACCAGGTTCGTGGCTCCGGCCGTTCCCGCCGGGGCGTGGCGCCGCTACTACGAGGTCTGGCCGTTCGCGCTGCAGCCTCCCGACGCGCGGATCTACGAGCTCGTGGACGAGTTCGCCGACGAGCCGGGCCCGACGCTGGACGCCACGACTTTCGGCAAGGTGGGCGATCAGCTGTCCATGATGGTGGCCGACGGGCGGCTGCTGCTGGCCGGCGTCTCCACCGACTGCTGCGTCCTGTCCACCGCCTTGGCGGCCGCCGATGACGGGGTCCCGGTCCAGGTGGTCGCGGACGCCTGCGCGGGCGTCGACGACGCGAGCCACGCCAAGACGCTGGACATCCTGCGCCTGTACGGCCCGCTCGTGGAGGTGATCAGCCTGGCCGACGCCATCGGTCATGCCCCCGGCTCCGGTGCCGCGCAGCCGGCGTGAGGCGGAGCCCGGGCGGTTCGCGGCGAACGCGCTCGCGCGCCCTCGGGGCGCTGTACGGGCTGGCGATCGGCGATGCGCTGGGGATGCCGACCGAGTCCCTTTCCCGGCCGGACATCGTGGCGCGCTACGGCGGCCTGCTGAGCGGCTTCGAGCCCGGGCCGCCGGATCAGCCGCTGGCCCCCGGGCTGCCGGCGGGCACCGTCACCGACGACACCGAACAGGCCGTGGTCCTGGCACGGCTGATCGTCGACGGCCGCGGCGAGATCGATGAAGGCGAGCTGGCAAACGGCCTGCTGGCCTGGGAGGCGTCGATGCGCACCCGCGGTTCGCTCGGTCTTCTCGGCCCCTCCACCAAGAAGGCGCTTAACGAGATCCTGGCGGGGACCGGCATCGACGACGCGGGCAGGTCCGGTACCACCAACGGCGCCGCCATGCGGATCACCCCGGTGGGCGTGGCGACCCCGCCTCATGATCCGGTTCTGCTGGTGGACCGCGTGGTGGCGGCCAGCCGGGTGACGCACAACACGGGGATAGCGCTCGCCGGCGCGACCGCGGTGGCGGCGGCGGTCAGCGCCGGGATCGAGGGCGCCACCGTCCCCGAGGCGGTGCGGTTCGCGGCGGGCGCGGCGGCCGCCGCCGCCCGGCGCGGGCACTGGGCCGCCGGCGCGGACGTCGCATCGCGGATCACCTGGGCGGCCGGGCTGGTCGCCGGGCTCGGGCAGGGGCAGGCGATGGACGTGGTGTACCGGCTGGTGGGAACGAGCCTGGCCACCCAGGAGTCAGTTCCCGCGGCGTTCGCGATGGCGACGGTCAGCCCGCAGGACCCGTGGCTCGCCTGCCGGATCGCGGCCTCGCTCGGCGGTGACAGTGACACCATCGCCGCCATCACCGGCGCGATCTGCGGCGCCTGCCGCGGCGTGGGGGCCTTTCCGCCGGACGCTCGGTCCACGGTAGCCCGGGTGAACGATCTCAAGCTGGAGGGGCTGGCCGCCGGCCTGCTGGGGGTACGGGCCGGGACTGCTCCGGGGACGGGCGGCGATGCGGCAGGGTAGCCGGAGTCCACCCGGCCGCCTCCCCGGCCGGTTCGACCGGCTTCTGCACCTCGGCAACGTGGTGGTGGACATCGTCCTGACCGTGCCCGCGCTCCCCGAGCGGGGCGGCGACGTGCTGGCCAGCCAGGCGCGGACGGCCGCGGGCGGTGGCCTGAACGTGATGGCCGCCGCGGCGCGGCAGGGCCTGCGGGCGGCCTACGCAGGCGCTCACGGCACGGGCCCGTTCGGCAGCCTGGCCCGCGCGGCGATGGAGAAGGAGGGCGTCGGCGTCATCCAGCCGGCCAAGGCCGGCCTGGACACCGGCTTCGTGCTCACCATCGTGGAGGCCAGCGGCGAGCGGACCTTCCTGACCAGCCGCG
>DAITAE010000597.1:0-3049 GCA_036824445.1 Streptosporangiaceae bacterium
CCAACGAGCGGACCTTCCTGGCGTGGAGCCGCACCTCGCTCGCGCTGGTGGTCGGCGGGCTGGCGATCGCGCAGCTGCTGCCGCCCTTCCCCGGCGTTCCCTGGGGGCGGCACGCCATCGGCACCCCGCTGATCCTGCTCGGCTGTGCCGTGTCGGTGGTCAGCTACTACGAGTGGAAGGCCAGCCAGCGCGCGCTGCGCCACGGGGAACCGCTGCCCCGCTCCCGGCTCCCCCACATCCTGGCGATCGCCATCGCGGCCATCGGCCTGCTCGCCGCGGCGCTTGCCCTGCTGTCGGCGGTGAGAACCCCCTGAACCCGCAAGCAGGGAATCCGCCAGCAGGAAAACCGCCAGCCAGGGAGCCGCCGGGACCGGACCTCGAGGAGGCCGATCCGGGGCTGGCCCGCGAGCGGACCGAGCTGGCCTGGACCCGCACCGCCATCGCCTTCGCTGCCGTCGGGGCCGCCATCCTCAGGTACCACCCCGCGGTCGGGCTGCCGGTCGTCATCCTGTCCGTCGTCGTCTGGTGGCTCGGCCGGCTGCCCGGCACGGCGGACGTGGGAGGCACCCACGACCGGCGCCTGCTGCTGATCACGGTGACGATCACCGGGATCTCGCTGGCGGCGCTGGTGCTGAGCTTCCCGTGACGGTACAGGCGGGCCGGCCGACGCACGGCCGGCCGGCCCGCCACCGGCCACGCAGGCCGGCCGCCCCCCCGGCCCCCCCAGGCACAACGGGGGGAAGTTCCCCTCTGGGTTCTGCTTCCGGGGAGAGTACGTCGCCGGGAGCGGCGGCGGATCAGTCGAGTGCCAGCGCCGCGGCGGCGGCCAGCACGCCCGACGCCCGGCCCGGGTCGCCGGTGACATGCACGTCCAGGTCGGCGGGGCTGGCCCGGTTCGCGGCCAGCCGGCAGAAGCCGACCACGTCGGTGACGATGGCGATGGAGGCGGGCTCGGGCGCGTCACCGCCGATCGCGACATCCCAGGTCCCGCCGCCGGGGCCGGTCAGGACCAGCCGGAGGTCGATCGGCCCCTGCAGGCCGGTCATGATCGCCCCGAACGGCAGCAGCCCGGTCGCGAGCTCGGTCATCAGGCGCAACGTCGCGGCGTCAGGCACCGACGCGGGCAGCCCCGCCGCCTGCCGGACATCGTTCTCGTGCGTCCACAGCTCAAACGCCCGGGCGACGAGCACCGCGCCGAGCGGCAGCGGGATGCCCCACACGGTGACCTCGGAGTCAACGTCCGCCTCGTGGACCATCGCAAGCGTGCGGTCGGCCGCGCTGCGCCAGTCGGTGCGGGTCGCGGCGACGGGGCGCCCGGCCTGGCGGTCCGCCGCGGGCTGGGTGGACGTCACGTGATCCTCGTGCACAGGGTCGCCGGCCAGTGCGCGCTGCACGTCGTCCTCGACCCCGACCAGATGGCCGACCAGGCCCTGGACGTCCAGGTCCCGAATGACGTGCTGCCGCCAGTCCGGCTCGTTGAGGGCGCACAGCAGCCCGTAGAAGGCATCGGCCGCGCGGCTGAAGGCCTCGGCCGGGGAGATCCGCGGGATATCGGGGACGGCGTGACCGGCGGGCCGTGCCCGCTTGGATGCCGCCATCACACGCTCCCGCAGGCCAGCGGGAGGCGTCACACCCGTACGCCCGTCAGCGGTCATGACAGCTCCAGCAACTGCGGTTCGAGCACCGACTCCAGCTTGGCCAAGGCCAGTCTCAGCCGCGATTTTGCCGTTCCCTCGGGGATACCGGCCGCCTGCGCGACCTCGCGGTAGCTCAGCCCGCCGAAGTAGGCGAGCTCCACGACCTGGCGCTGGCTGTCGGGCAGCAGGCGCACCGCCTTCCGCACCACGCCGGCGGCCTCGGCGGCCGCCACTTCCTCACCGGGGGACGGGAGCTCCTGCTTGGGGGTCAGCCGCTGATTCCGCTCCTGCCGGGCAATCCGGCGCAGCTCGCTGCGCACGATGTCCACCGCCCGGTGCCGGGCCAGCACCGTCAGATAGGTACGCAGCGACCCGGCCGCGGGGTCGTACCGGCCGGGGTTGCTCCACAGTTCGACGAAGACGTCCTGGACCACGTCCTGCGCGGCGGTCCACTCGCCGAGGACGCGCAGCGCGGCTCCGTAAACGGCCGACCCAAGCCGGTCGAAGGCCTCGGCCAGTGCGTGATCGTCCCCGGCCGCCAGGCGGGCGGTGAGCAACGCATCGGCCGACTCCACCCCTGGGACGCTAGCGCGGTTCCCGGCCACCGGGCAACGCGATAGCCACACCCGGCTGAGCGTGGCGGGCACCGTTCCTCCTCGAGGTCCACCATGGGTACGTCGCAGCGCCGGGAGCCGGATCAGTTGCGGCTGGCACGCGGGCGCACGGGCCGGTTTGCCTCGTTCGTCGCACCCGGGGGTGAGCAGCGAGCTATCGTTTGGCCAGGGGCCCGAACAGTGAGGACATCAGGTTGCCCGTCCCTACCGGCGATCCGCTCAGGTCCCGCCCCCGCTGCCCCGGGTGCGTCGATGTGAGCTGGGCGGGAAGCTGAGCCATGAGCCGGAGCGCAGCTCGGGCGGACCACGGCGGATCCCGTGCGGGATGCATGCCGGTCGCCGCCGCGCTGGCCGGGGCAGCCGTGGCGCTGGTGGTGGCGGGGGGCATCGTCGCCTTCCTGCTGCTGCACACCACGGGCAGCCCGCGGGCCACCGCGTCCGCCTACCTGACCGCCTGGCAGTCCCGCAGCTACGCCGAAATGGACGCGGTCACCGTGAACGCCCCCGAGGGCGGGGTGGCCCGCCCGCTGCGCGCGGCGGCGGCGCAGCTTGGCGTGCGCCGCATCCACCTGGTGCTCGGCCAGGTGACCCAGGACGGCGGTTCCGCGCAGGCGCGTTTCACCGCCACCGCCACCATCGCCGCCGGTCACGTGTGGCGGTACCACGGCCAGCTGCAGCTGGTGACGCAGGACCGCCGCTGGTGGGTGAGCTGGAGCCCGTCGGACATCCACCCGGCGCTGCATGCCGGCCAGCGGTTCGCCCTGCACGCGGTGTGGCCGCCGCGGGCGCAGGTGCTCG
>DAITAE010000598.1:0-3046 GCA_036824445.1 Streptosporangiaceae bacterium
CCTCGGCGTAGCCGTCCATCAGGAACACCAGCATGGACCGGTCGACCCCGGCCGCCGGCTCGATGACGTAGGGGATATACCGCTCGCCCGAGTCGGCCTCCAGGTAGGACATGTCCTGCCCGGAGGCGCGGCCATGGGTGGTCAGGTCGTAGTCGGTGCGGTTCGCGATCCCCTCCAGCTCGCCCCACTCGCTGCCGGGGAAGCCGTACCGGTACTCGATGTCCACCGTCCGCTTCGAGTAGTGGGAGAGCTTCTCCTGCGGGTGCTCGTAGAGGCGCAGGTTCTCCTTGCGGACGCCCAGATCGGTGTACCAGCCGAACCTGGTGGTGATCCAATGCTCGTGCCATTCCTCGTCGGTGCCCGGCTTGACGAAGAACTCCATCTCCATCTGCTCGAACTCGCGGGTGCGGAAGATGAAGTTGCCCGGCGTGATCTCGTTGCGGAACGACTTGCCGATCTGCCCGATCCCCAATGGGATCTTCTTCCGGGAGGTCTGCAGCACGTTGCGGAAGTTGATGAAGATGCCCTGCGCGGTTTCCGGCCGGAGGTAGGCCAGGCCCGACTCGTCCTCGGTGGGGCCGAGGTAGGTGCGCAACAGCGCGTTGAACATGCGCGGCTCCGTGAACGCCCCCCTGGTGCCGCAGTTCGGGCACGTGATCTGGGCCAGGCCCTCGGCGGGCGGGTGGCCGTGGCGCTCCTCGTATGCCTCGATCAGATGATCGGGGCGGAACCGCCGGTGGCAGGACTGGCACTCGGTCAGCGGGTCCACGAACTCGGTGACGTGGCCGCTCGCCTCCCAGACTTCCCGGGCGAGGATGACGCTGGAGTCCAGGCCGACGATGTCGTCGCGCTCCTGGACCATGGACTTCCACCACTGCCGCTTGACGTTGTTCTTCATCTCAACGCCGAGGGGGCCATAGTCCCAGGAAGCGCGCAGCCCTCCGTAGATCTCGCTGGAGGGGTAGACCAAGCCGCGGCGCTTGCTGAGGCTGACGATCGTATCGATGAGGTCGGTGCGGCGTGCCATGGGTAGAACTCCATCCGGCTGGCGGTCGGCGGGCAGGTGTGAGCACCACGGAAGCGGGTGCGTGCGCCAAGCTTAGCCGGGGCCGGGATGTGCCGACGCCGGCCCGGTGCGCGCCTGGAACATCCGGCGGGAATCATCTCCGGTGTGCACCAGCGACCGTCGGGGTGAGGCTGGCCGTATATTTGGCGGAAACGTGACGGCATGGGAAGTGCCACCGCGGCCACGGGGAGGATGACCGGATGCCGAAACGCCGCCAAACCCGGGCCGGCGGGCGCCCGCGATCCGGCAGGCAGCGGTCCCGGCCCGGCGGGCAGCGCCCGCGCGGGACAGTTTCCGGCCGCCCTGGAACGCAGGGTGGCCGCCCCGTGCCAGCCGCCGGCTTCGGCACGCCAGGCGCCTCTGAGACCCGGCAGGCCGTGGAACGCTTCAGCGCCCGGGCTCTGGTTTTCCTCCAGCAACTGCCCCGGTGGATCCTGCTGCTGGTGGTGCTGGGGCTGATGATTACGGGCTTCTTTGTGCACGGTGTGATCGGGGCGGTGGCCCTGCTGCTGGTCGGCATCTTCCTGGGCTGGCTCGCCTACCTGTCGTGGCCAAGAGTCAACCTCTCGGGACGGGCTCTGCGCGTGATCGCGGTCACCTGCATGGTCGTGCTCGCCGTGTGGCAGGCCAGGCGCTAGCAGACCCTCCTCGTGCCGGCCGCGCTGGGCCGGGCGGCGAGGGCTAGGCGGGCAGCGGGTTCGGTTTGGCGCCCCCGTACCGGCGGTCCCGGCTGGCGTAGATCTCGCAGGCGTGCCACAGGTGACGCCGGTCAAAGTCGGGAAAGAGCGTGTCGAGGAAGACGAACTCCGCGTAGGCGGACTGCCAGAGCAGGAAGTTGGAAATCCGCTGTTCGCCGGATGACCGGATGAAGAGGTCCACGTCCGGGATCTCCGGCTCATCCAGGTAGCGGGCGAACACCTTCTCGTCGACCGCGCCCGGCTTGAGCCGCCCGGCGGCCACGTCCGCTGCGATCGCCGCCGCGGCGTCGGCGATCTCGGCCCGCGCACCGTAGTTCACGCAGAACTGAAGCGTGAGGACCGAGTTGCCCGCCGTCAGGCGTTCCGCGTCCTCAAGCTCGGAGACCACACTGCGCCAGAGCCGGGGACGGCGTCCGGCCCAGCGGACCCGGACGCCCATCTCGTGCAGCTGGTCGCGGCGGCGCCGGATGACGTCGCGGTTGAACCCCATCAGGAACCGGACCTCGTCCGGGGACCGCCGCCAGTTCTCGGTGGAGAACGCATAGGCGGACAGGTACGGGATGCCAAGCTCGATCGCGCCCATGATCACGTCGAAGAGGGAATACTCCCCCCGCTTGTGGCCCTCGGTCCTCGGCAGGCCGCGCTCCTTGGCCCAGCGCCCGTTGCCGTCCATGACCAGCGCGACGTGGCGGGGCAGGAACTCGGGCGCGATGGCCGGGGCCCGCGCTCCCCCGGCATGCGGGTCGGGCGGGCGCACGGAAGTCCTCACGCTGGCTCCTCGGCGCGTGTCACGCGTGCTCCACATGTCGCAGAGAGCGGATCGAATGCTCCAGGTGCCACTGCAGGTACGCGGCGACCAGACCGCTGCACTCTACTTGGTGCCTTCGCTCCGCCGCGTCCGCATGGGCCCAGTCGCCGCGCAGCAGCGCGCTCATCAGGGCGATCGTGTGGGCGGACGGCATCGCGGCCCCCGGCTGCCGACAGGACTGGCAGGTCAGGCCGCCGGCAGCGATCGCGAAGGCCTGTGACCCGCCGGTAACGCCGCCTGCCGTGCCCGGCGCACCTGTGCCGCCGTTGCCGCCGACCAGGTCGGTGGCCCCGCACAGGGCACACTCGGACAAGGCGGGCGCGTAGCCTGCGACCGCTAGCGAGCGGAGCAGGAACGCGTCGAGCACCAGCCGCGGGTCGTGTGCCCCCTCTCCGAGCGCCCGCAGCCCACCGACCAGGAGCAGGAACTGGCGCAGCGCGGGCTCCTTCTCGACCGGGGTGAACCGCTCGGCTG
>DAITAE010000599.1:0-3036 GCA_036824445.1 Streptosporangiaceae bacterium
TCCTGGGCGGCGAGGTACCCGCGCACAGCGGCGGCGTTCACCAGGGCCGTCGAGCAGGGAGATGCGATCGCCAGTACGAATCTGGCCGTCCTCCAGCGCGTCCTCGCCGGGGCACTGCACCTGAGCCCGAGCATCACCGGCGTCATGGCCACCGGAACCTTCCCAACCAGCGCTAACCCGGTGCAGATCCAGCGGGTTGCCGACCTGATGCTGCAGTACGGGCAGCTCAAGCAGCGGTTCAGCGTCAAGCCGCTCATGGGAGGCTGACGTGACCTCTGCAGGGACTGAGCTCACCGCGAACATGGTGGCCCCATCTGACGAGACCGCCGGCCGGTACGGCAGCAGCGGCGGCGGGTTCGCCGAGACGGTCGCCTCGCGCCTGGTTGAGCACGCGCGGCTCCGGCCGGGCTGGCGGGTGCTGGACGCCGGGTGCGGTGCCGGCGCCGTCCTCATCCGTGCCGCGCGGGCCGTGTCCCCGGGTGGCCAGGTCATCGGCGTCGACCCGGACGCCAAGATGCTTGCCAGTGCGCGACGCGAGGCCGAGCGCGCGGGCCTGCGCGACCGCATCGTGCTGAGCCAGGCCGATGCGACAGCGCCCGCGTTCGGCCCGGCCAGCTTCGACGCGATCCTCGCCTCGCTGGTGCTCCACCTGCCGGCCGGTCCGGCCGGCGCCCTCGCACGGTGGCACGAGCTGTTGGTGCCAGGCGGGACGCTGGCCCTCCCGAGGGCGGTGGCTACAGACCCGCGATGGTTCCCGGTCATGGTCGCGGTGGACTCCTACGCAAGCGCCGCTCCCGGGGTCGAGTCATCTGTCCATCGCCCTGGCCCGCTGCCGGTGGCCACGGCGATGCTCGATGCCTGTGGGTATGCCGACGTCACCAGCGTGATCGAGACGGTCACCTTCCGCTATGACAGCCCACAGCAGTGGTGGGAAAACGCCGCATCCGAAGGGCCGTGGGTCACCTGGCAGCACATCCCCGCCATGCGGCTGGCGGAGGCGCGCGCCGAGGCCATCGCGCTGGCGGGGAAGCTGTGCGAACCCGACGGCAGCCTCCAGTGCCGAGTCCGCATGGCGTTCCTGACCGCCCGCCGGGCGGAAGGCGGTTGACCAGATGAGCGAGCACGGCCGTGCCAATCCGGTCAGTTCAGAATCTGCTCCGCCGCCCGCCGGTCAGGCCATGGGCCGCCGCGACCGGGAAGGCCCGGCGCTGGCACTGCGGAACTGGCGGGTGCCGTGGCGGCTGATTGCCCTGATTGCCATCCCGACGGCGGTGGCGATGGTCTTCGCCGGCCTGCGGGTCGCTGCCGCGGCGGGCAGCGCCGCCACCTTCGGGCGTTCCGCGCAGCTCGCCGCGCTCGGCCAGCAGATCACGGGCCTGGCGCAGGCGATGGAGGACGAGCGCGACCTCACGGCCGCCTTCATCGCGGCCGGGCGGCCACCGACCAGCCGGGCAGCTGTGCAGAAGCAGTACGCAGTGACCGACGCCTGGGCGCAGGCGGTCCGTGCCCAGGCGCGGGGAGTCGGTGGCGCCTTCCCTGCCCAGACCCGGACCGACGCGGCTGCCGTCATGACCAGGATCACCGACCTGCCCGATCTACGCGGCTATGCGATAGGGAGCGATGCCCCCGCGCTCGCGGTGGTCACCGAATACGCTCTCGCCACGGGGGACCTGTTCACCTTCGATGACGACATAGCGCAGCAGGCCGGAAGCTCCGTGCTAGTGGGCAGCGTGCGTGCGCTCGGCTCCCTGTCACGGATGAAGGACCAGGCATCCCAGCAGCGCGCGATCCTCCAGGCTGCATTCCTCGAGGGACAGCTCGAGCCCGGCGCCCTGGACGCCCTGATCGCCGCGCAGGCCCAGCAGGCTACAGATCTCGCCTCGTTCGAGACGTCAGTAACGCTCAGTGAAACGCAGGTCCTGAACGACACCGTCGCCGGGCCGCTCGTCGACCAGGCGCGGGCGCTGGAGCAGCGCGCGATCGTGCTCGGTGGCAGTGGCCGCGCGCTGGGCCCCGTTTCTGGTGCCCTCCGGCACTGGTATCCGGATATGTCCTACACCGTCGACAGGATGCGCCTGGCTGAGCGGCAACTCGCCAACGGGATCGCCCTGCAGGCGAAGGCCCTCCACCGGAGCGCGATGCGGTCGGTCGCGCTCACCACCGCCGCCGCGGCAGTCGTCGTGATCTTCGTCTTGCTGGCAACGCTGGCCATCGCCAGATCAATGGTGCGCCCACTTCGGCGGCTCAAGGCCGGCGCACTCGAGGTCGCCGAAGCCCGCCTTCCCGCCGAGGTCCGTGAACTGAGCACGACCGGGGGCGCCAGCCGGGGGGTCGAGGTCGAGCCGATCGGCGTGCACTCCACCGATGAGATCGGCCAGGTCGCGCGCGCGTTCGACCAGGTACATCGGGAGGCGGTGCGGCTGGCCGCGGACGAGGCCCGACTGCGTGCCAGCGTCAGCGCGATGTTCGTCAGCCTCTCCAGGCGCAGCCAGTCACTCCTGGAACGGTTGCTGAGACTGATCGACAGCCTGGAACTTGGCGAGCAGGACTCCGAGCGGCTGGCCGACCTGTTCCGGATGGATCACTTGGCCACGCGCATGCGCCGTAACTCGGAGAACCTGCTTGTGCTGGCGGGCCAGGAGGCGCCACGCCGGTGGGCGGAGCCAGTGTCGCTCGCGGACGTGGCCCGTGCGGCCGTGTCGGAGATCGAGCAATACGACAGGGTCGTCCTGAACATACAGCCTGGCATCGGCGTGACCGGAAACGCGGTCGCTGACGTCGTGCATCTGCTGGCCGAGGTCATTGAGAACGCCACCACGTTCTCGGCCAAGGGCACTCAGGTGACCGTGTCGGGCCATTCGCTCAGGAGCGGCGGAGTGCTGATCAACGTCATTGACAGCGGAATGGGGATGCTGGAGGAACAGCTCAGGCAGGTGAACTGGCGCCTGGAGAACCCGCCCGCCGCGGACATCGAGGTCTCGCGCCACATGGGCCTGTTCGCGGTGGCACACCTGGCGGCACGGCACGGCATCAGGG
>DAITAE010000600.1:0-3034 GCA_036824445.1 Streptosporangiaceae bacterium
GCTGGCCCCGGCCCGGACCCATGCGGCATGCTGGCACCGGGAACACCGCCGGGCCCAGCCCGCTCGAGTCAACCGGGCAACCCGGCGGCGAAGGGGAGGGCGACCATGCCGACTTTCCGCAAGTCACCACCCGAGCTCGTCGCCCGTTTCGACGAGCTTGCCAGCCTGGCCGGCACCGCCGACCGCAAGCAGATGTTCGGCTACCCGACCTGCGTCCTGCACGGCAACATGTTTATGGGACTGCACGAGGATTCGCTCATCCTGCGCCTGGCCGAACCCGACCGGGCGGAGTTCCGCAGCCGTTATGGCGCGCCGCTGTTCGAGCCCATGCCGGGGCGGCCGATGAAGGAGTATGTCGTCGTCCCACCCGCCATGGTCGACTCCGACGACGTCGACGACTGGGTACGCCGGTCGCTCAGCTACGCCGGGCAGCTCCCGCCGAAGAAAGCCAAGAAGAGCGGCTGAGCAGGCGGCCTGCCCGGCCCAGGGCTGGTGTCGGGAAACCGCGCCGCGCTGTCACGTGGCGGGCGCGGCGAGCCAGGCGTCGATCCCCGCCAGCAGGCGGGCCGCCGTGGCGGCCGGAGCGGCCGAGCCCCGGACCGACATCCGGGCCAGTTCGGCGATCTCGGCGTCGTGCATCCCGTGCGCATACCGGGCGATCTCGTACTGGGCGGTCAGCCGGGACCCGAACAGCAGCGGGTCGTCCGCACCCAGCGCCACGGGCACGCCGTCATCGAGGAGCGTGCGCAAGGGCACGTCGGCGGGCCGGGCGGCCACCCCGAGCGACACGTTGGAGGTGGGGCACACCTCCAGGGTGATGCCGCTAGCCGCCAGGCGTTTCGTAAGATCGCGGTCGCCCGCGGCGGCGACGCCGTGGCCGATCCGGTGGGCCCGCAGGTCGTCCAGGCAGTACCGGACGCTGTCTGGCCCGGCGAGCTCCCCGCCATGCGGCGTGAGCAGCAGGCCGGCCCGGTCCGCGATCCGGAACGCGGCGGCGAAGTCGCGGGCCTCCCCGCGCCGCTCGTCGTTGCTCAGCCCGAAACCGGTCACCCCACGGCCCACGTACTGGGCCGCCAGCCGGGCCAGGGTGCGGGCCTCCAGGGGGTGCTTGGTCCGGTTGGCCGCGATGACCACGCCGATCCCGACCCCGGTCGCCGCCGACGCGGCGCGCGCGGCGGCCAGCACCAGCTGCACGGTCGGCGTCAGCCCGCCGAACCGCCCAGCGTACCCAGACGGGTCCACCTGGATCTCCAGCCAGCCGGAACCGTCCGCCTGCTCGTCCTCGGCCGTCTCCCGCAGCAGCCGGAAGACGGCCGGCTCGTCGGTGAGCACCGAGCGGGCGATGTCGTAGAGTCGCTGAAACCGGAACCAGCCGCGTTCGTCGGTGCCGCTCAGCCGCGGTGGCCAGGCCGACGAGAGTGCCTCGGGCAGGTGGATCCGCCGGTCGCGGGCCTGTTCTACCAGCGTGGGGTGGCGCATCGCCCCGGTGAAGTGCAGGTGCAGGTGCGCCTTGGGCAGCGCGGCAAGCGGCCGTGTCATGAGGGCGGCCCGGCGGGCTATCTCGCTTGCGCGAGCAGCTTGCCGAGCCGGGTGATCCCCTCTTCCAGGTCGGCGTCGCCGAGGGCGCAGGACAGCCGGAAGTACCCGGGGGTCCCGAAGGCCTCGCCGGGGACCACCGCGACGTCGGCGTGGTCGAGGATCACCTCGGCCAGCTCGGAGCTGGTGGCCGGCCGGGTACCGGCGAGCTCCTTGCCCAGCACCCCCTTCACCGACGGATAGCAGTAGAACGCCCCTTCCGGCAGCGGGCAGACCACCCCGGGTATCTCGTTGAGCATGGTGGTCATCGCCAGCCGCCGCCGGTCGAAGGCCGCACGCATCCGCGTCACCGCGGACAGGTCACCGCTCACCGCGGTCAGCGCGGCCGCCTGGGCGACGTTGCAGACGTTGGAGGTCGCGTGGGACTGCAGGTTCGTCGCGGCCTGGATGACGTCGCCGGGGCCGATCATCCAGCCGACCCGCCAGCCGGTCATCGCGTAGGTCTTCGCCACCCCGTTGAGCACCACGCAGCGGTCGGCGATGTCGGGCGCCATCACCGGAACGGACGCGAAGACGGCCTCGCCGTACACGAGATGCTCGTAGATCTCGTCGGTGACGACCCACAGGCCGCGCTCGGCCGCCCACAGCCCGATCTCGGCGATCTGCTCGGGCGGGTAGACCGCCCCGGTCGGGTTGGACGGGGAGACGAAGACGAGCAGCTTGGTGCGGCTGGTGCAGGCCGCCTCCAGGTCCGCCGCTGACGCGCGGTAGCCGGACCGCTCGTCGGTCATGACGGGGACGGGCACGCCGCCGGCCAGGGCAATGGCCTCCGGGTAGGTGGTCCAGTACGGGGTGGGCAGCAGCACCTCGTCGCCGGGATCGAGCAGGGTCGCGAACGCCTGGAACACCGCATGCTTGCCACCGTTGGTGATCAGCACCTGGCTCGCGCTCACCTGGTAGGAGGAATCGCGGGCGGTCTTGGCTGCCACCGCCTCACGCAGTTCCGGCAGCCCGGCGGCGGGGGTGTATTTGTGGAAGCGGGGCTCCGCGCACGCGCGCTGGGCCGCCTCGACGATGTAGTCGGGGGTTGGAAAGTCCGGTTCTCCGGCGCCGAACCCGATCACGGGCCGCCCCGCCGCCCGCAGTGCCTTCGCCTTCGTATCCACGGCCAGGGTTGCCGACTCGGCGATGGCGGACACGCGGGCGGAGATGCGAGGGTGGGGTGAGGTCATGTCCCCATAGTGGCATCCCCGACATGTCGCGTGCGCCGCGGTTCGACGCCGGGGCATCCGGCAACGTAGACTTCAGCGACTGGCGGTGGTTCACTTCGTCGACCACGCATGTCCGCATGGGCTGCGGAGGCCGCGCGGGTGAGTCGGCGGCAGCCGATGGCTTGGCTCGTCTGGTCGGGCCGTCAGGCAGAGGGCAGTAGCTCAATTGGCCAGAGTCCCGGTCTCCAAAACCGGTGGTTGGGGGTTCGAGTCCCTCCTGCCCTGCG
>DAITAE010000085.1:0-11456 GCA_036824445.1 Streptosporangiaceae bacterium
GATGCGCGTCGACCAGGCGCCGTTCAACGACGTCAACGTCCGGCAGGCGATGCGGTTGCTGGTCAACCGCCCGCAGCTGATCAACTCCGCGCTGGACGGGTTCGCGACCGTCGGTGCCGACGTCTCCTCCCCGTACGACCCCAACTACGACACGTCGCTGCACCGATCGCAGGATATTCAGCAGGCGAAGTTCCTGCTGAAGAAGGCCGGCCACGAGAACCTCACGGTGCAGCTCGTCACCTCGCCGGTCGCCACCGGCACCGTCTCGATGTCCACGGTGCTGAAACAGCAGGCCCAGGCCGCCGGGGTCACGATCAACCTGAAGCAGGTCGACCCGGCCACGTTCTTCGGCCCCAACTACCTGCACTGGACGTTCTCACAGGACTTCTACAACTACTCGCCCTACCTGGCACAGGTGGCGCAGTCGCTGCTGCCTACGTCCCCGTTCAACGAGACGCACTGGAACCTGCCGCACTACATCGACCTGAACAAGCAGGCGAACGCGACGGCGAACCCATCGACCCGCAAGCAGATCGAGCACGAGATGCAGATGATCGACTTCAACGAGGGCGGGTACATCATCCCCGCCTTCATCGCTGCGCTGGACGCGTACAGCACCAAGATCACCGGATACTCGGCCGCCCGGGTGGGCCAGCCGTTGTCCGACTTCGACTTCGAGCACTACTCGTTCCTCTGAACGGCGGAAGGATCTCATCGTGGAATCCACACTGCTCGCCTCCGGCCTCGGCTTCCCGGAGGGCCCGGCCGTGCTGGGCGATGGGCGGATCGTGCTCTGCGACGGCAACACCGGCGAGCTGCTGGCCTACGCCGACGGCGCCGTTTCCACCTTCGCCCGCACCGGCGGCTCACCATGGGGCACCGTGCTCGGCACGGACGGCGCCATCTACGTGACCCAGGGCGGCAACGTCCCGGGCAGCGGCGACACCAGCGCCGTGTCCGGCATCCAGCGGGTCATGCCCGACGGGACCGTCGAGCTGATCTTCTCCGAGGTGGCCGGTTACGACCTGTACGGCCCGAACGATCTCGCCTTCGGTCCGGACGGCCGCCTGTACTTCACCGAGTCAGGGTCGGAGCAGGACTTCCGCTTCGACGTCCGCTCCCCCGGCCGGCTGTTCGCGGTCGGCCCGAGCGGTGCGGGCGAGATGCTGCTCGAGCTGCCGGGCGTGTACCCGAACGGGATCGCCTTCGACGCCGCCCAGCGGCTCTACTGGACCGAGTCGATGAAGCACCGGGTCTGCCGGCTGGACGCCAGCGGCGAGCCGGAGACGTTCTGCCAGCTCTCCGACGGGCACGTGCCCGACGGCATGGCCTTCGCCGCCGACGGCCGGCTGTTCGTCGCCACGACCGTCTCGGGCGGTGTCACGGTGATCTCCCCGGACGGGAAGGTGCTCACCGAGATCGCGCTCAACGAGCACGCCACGAACTGCATCTTCGACGGCTCGGCGCTCTACGTGACCGCCACCAAGGTGCCGGACATCGAGGCGTCGCAGCGGACCGGGAGCCTGTGGCGCGTGCAGACCGACGCGACCGGCCTGGAGCTGATTCCGGGGAGACTGTAGGGCGCCTGGCTTCGGCCGGGGCCCTGGGCCGCACGTGCGCGCCCAGCCGGCTCAACGCCTTGCCGGACGCGCACGCCGCCCGTGCCTGAGCACGGGGGTCAGCTGGCGGCTTGGCCGGTGTCCCAGCCTGCGCGCGGGGCGGGCTGGCCGTCGAGGAAGTCGGCGAGCTGGCTCGATGTCCGTGGGCTGATCTGGTCCGGGAGCGGGACGCCGACGTGCGCGAGGGCCTCGGGCAGGCCGGCGCGCTCGCCGACGAGGACGAAGCGGTAGCCGTGCCGCGAGAACTCCTCCATCTGCTCTGCCACCTCGGCGAGGAGGGGCTCCGCGACCTCGGGCGGGTAGTCGTCGGCGGGCAGTTGCATGACGCCCCAGCCCGTCTGGGCGGCGACAGCGACGGCGTCCAGGCCGTCCGGCGGCGGGTTCACGTACGCATCAGCAACCAGCGCGATGCGGAACGAGCGCGCGTCGGGCTTCATCAGCCCTCCAGCGCGGACTCGAGCCCGGCCCGCTGAACGGCTTCATCGTGGCCGGGGATCGCGTGCGTCTCGCCCGCGACCCGGGGGAAGCCGATCCCGCGCCTGGCGAGCGCCTTGCGGATCTCCTCGACGAAGATGCCCTCCCCGCTGATCTGCTCGGCCGTCCCTTCGGGCCACTCCGGGCGGCCGCCGCGCATCGGGTCAGAGCTGGTGATCGTCACGCCCATGGACGGGCTGCCCTCGACGCCGACAAGCACCACATCCTCGCCCTGCTTGACGCGCGCGCCGATCGCCCCGGCGACAGCCTCGGCCAGCCGCTCGCAGTGCCGCCGGTAGGCAGTCGTATCAAGCTGCTCCTTCACCGCCCAGAACCGGTTCAGCCCGGTGAACGCCAGTTCGGGACAGGGCATCTGCTCGATCCGCCAGCCCTTCTCCCGCAGCACGTCGATGACCGGCGAGTAGACGCCGGCGCAGTGCGCTCCGTCGCCCACCTTGGAGTTCTGATTCAGCAGGCAATGCGCCACGAACGCCACACCCATGGACCGAGCATAAAGGCACGGCGGCGGGACGCCGGATCAGGGAGCGGGTCAGCCTGCCGGCCGGGACCCGGCCTGCCGCCGCTCCGCATCCGCTGCCAGGATCGCCACATGACTGATACTGACGCCAGCCCGTTCCCCGGTCCCGAGCGCGACTTCGTCGGCTACGGCCCCGAGCCCCCGCGCGTCCGCTGGCCCGGCGGGGCGCTCGTGGCGATCAACCTGGTGGTCAACTATGAGGAGGGGGGCGAGTACTCGCTGGCCGACGACGGGGTCAACGACTCATGGGGCGAGTATTCCTTCCAGTACGGTCCCGAGATACGCGACCTCGGCACGGAAACCCACATGGAGTACGGCAGCCGGGTCGGGATATGGCGGATCTGCCGTCTCATCGACCGCTACCAGATCGCGGCCACGTTCAACGCCTGCGCGCTGGCGCTGGAGCGCAATCCGCCGCTGTGCGGGTGGCTGCGCGACCGCGATCATGACGTGATGGGGCACGGCTATCACTGGTACGGGCCGGATGCCGGGCCGGGCTCCGCCGTGACCAGGGATCAGGAGCGGGCGGAGATCGCCGCGGCCGTCGAGTCGATCCAGCGCACGACCGGCCAGCGGATCCGGGGCTGGATGGTGCGGTCGTTCCCGACCGTGCACACCAGGGAACTGCTGGTCGAGGACGGCGGGTTCCGCTACGACTCCGACGCCAACAACGACGAGCTCCCGTACTTCGTGACAACGCTCGGCCGGCCCTTCCTCGTCGTGCCGTACACCAAGGTGCACAACGACGTCCGCTACCTGATCCACCCCACCTACGCCTCGCCCCGGCACTTCTCCGAGAGCCTGCGGCTCACCCTGGACTACATGCTCGAGGAGGCACGGGGTGGCCTTGGCGGCAGGCTGATGTCAGTCGGTGTGCACTCGCGCTGGAGCGGCCAGCCGGGACGCGCCTCCGCGCTGCGGGACTTCATCCACTACGCGCTGGGGCACGAGGACGTGGCCTTCATGCGCCGGATCGACGTTGCGGACTTCTGGGCCACGACGTACCCGCCGGGCTGAGGGCCGGTCCGTACCGCACCGCACTCAAGGCAGCACCCGCCCGCCCCGGAGAGCGCCCGCCCGGCCCAGCCAGTGCCCGCCTGTCACCAAGGGCGGGCCGGCTACGGCGCCGCGGCCCCGGCCGCAGCGCCGCCCGCCTCGCGTGCCTGCCCGGGCACCGCGAGCTTCGGCACGTCCGCCATCAGCCGGACGGTGTACGGGTCCGCCGGGCGCTCGAGTATCTGCTCCACCGGGCCCGATTCGACGACGGCGCCGTCGCGGAGCACGACGGCGGTCTGGGCGATGCTCCGGACCAGGGCCAGGTTGTGGGTGATGAAGATCATGGCGAGGTGACGCTCACGCTGGAGA
Organism: Streptosporangiaceae bacterium; assembly: GCA_036824445.1. GTDB lineage: Bacteria > Actinomycetota > Actinomycetes > Streptosporangiales > Streptosporangiaceae > UBA9676. The sequence continues at coordinate 3,997 of DAITAE010000085.1, forward strand.
CGGCGCAGCTCCTCCACGATCACCGCCTGCACGGACACGTCCAGCGCCGACGTCACCTCGTCGCAGACCAGCAGGTCCGGCTCCACCACCAGGGCGCGGGCGATCGCGACGCGCTGCCGTTCCCCGCCGGAGAGCTGGTCCGGGTAGCGGCCCGCGAAGTCGTCGCCCAGCGACACGTCCTCCAGCACCCGCGCGGCCCGCGCGGACCGCTCCCGGTACGGCAGCCCGAGGAGCTGCTCAAGCGGCTGCGCCACGATCTGGCCGACGGTCTTCCGCGGGTTGAGCGAGGTATACGGGTTCTGGAAGATGTACTGGACCCGCCGCAGTACCTCCCTGGGCCGGCCGCGGACGCCCGGGATCAGCCGCGCGCCGTCGAAGGTGATCTCGCCCGTCCAGTTGCTGTGCAGGCCGACGATGCAGCGGGCGAGCGTCGTCTTCCCCGAGCCGGACTCGCCGACGACCGCGACGCACGACTCGGGCGGCACATCGAGCTCGATGCCGGACAGGACGGCCGTGCGGCCGTAGCGGGCCGACACCGCGCGCACCGACAGCGCCGCGGCGGGGGCGCCGACGGCCGGCCCGCTCAGGACCGCGGGCCGGGGGGTGTGTGCCGACCGGATCTCGGCCGCCCGGATGCACCGGACGGCGCGGCCTTCGATGATGACGGGTTCCGGCGGCCGCGCGAGGCACTCGCTGATCGCGAAGCCGCAGCGCGCGGCGAACGAGCAGCCCTTCCCGCGGCGTCCGGGCCGGGGGGGCTGGCCGTCGATCCCGGTCAGCACCTCGGCCCGCAGCGGCGACGGCACCGCCGCGAGCAGCCCGCGCGTGTAGGGGTGCAGCGGCTCGCCGAAGACCTTGCTAGTGGAGCCGATCTCGATGATCCGGCCGGCGTACATCACCGCCACCTCGGCGACCAGCCCGCCGACGACCGCAATGTCGTGGCTCACGTAGACCGCCGCCACCCCATAGGAGCGGCACAGGCTCCGGACGGTGTCCAGGACGTGGCGCTGGGTGGAAACGTCGAGGCCGGTCGTCGGCTCGTCGAGCACGATCAGCGACGGCCGGCAGCAGAACGCCATCGCCAGGCCCACCCGCTGCTGCTGGCCCCCGGACAGCTGGTGTGGGTAGCGGCGCATCATCTCGGGCGTGGGATCGAGGCGGACCTCGCGCATGACCTCGAGCACGCGGCTGCCCGGATCGTCGACCACGCCCGGGTGCACCCGGAGCGCCTCGCGCAGCTGCGTTCCCACCTTGAGGGTCGGGTTCAGCGCGGCCGCCGGATCCTGCGGGACGTAGGCGACCCTGGCGCCGCGCACGGCCCGGAGGTCGCCCGCAGGAAGCTGGAGGAGGTCGGTTCCGTCGAGGCGGACCTCGCCCGCGCTGATGCGCAGCCCGCGGCGCGCGTGGCCGAGCAGGGCGAGCGCGACGGTGGTCTTGCCCGACCCCGACTCACCCACGAGGCCGAGCACCTCGCCGGCGGGCACCGCGAAGGAGATCCCGCTGACGACGTCGGGGCCGGCCGCACCAATCCGGATCTCCAGGTCCCGGACATCCAGCCGGACCTCGCCGCCCACCGGCGGCGCCAGCGCCGCGTCGGGGCGGTGCGGATGGTCGCCGGTCACTGGGACTGCCTCGGGGTCAGGTCGTCCAGGAGGACCGCTTCCTCGGGACGGCGCTCCACGCCGATCGTCACCCTCGCGATCGCGTCGGCGAACGTGTTGGTGCCGATCGTCAGCAGGGCGATCAGCGCAGCCGGGACGATCACCGCCCATGGGTTGAGCGGCAGGCCGCTCCGGTTCTCGTTGATCATCAGGCCCCAGTTGGCGGCCGGCGGCGCCTGGCCGAAGCCGAGGAAGGCCAGCCCGGTAATGATCACGATCGAGTAGGTGAGCCGGAGGCCGGCCTCCACCATGAGCGGGCTGATCAGGTTGGGCAGGATCTCGCTCGACATCACCTTGACCGGCCGCATGCCCTGCAGCTCCACCACCTTGACGTAGTCCCGCTCGGAGATGTCGAGGGTTGCCGACCGGATGACCCGGCCCACCGCTGGTGCATGGGTCAGGCCGACCGCGAGGACGATAAGCCAGAGCTTCGGGCCGAGGAGGCTGAGCAGCAGCAGCGCGAAGACCAGCTGCGGGAACGCGAGGATCACATCGACCGTGCGCATGATGAAGCTGTCGGGCCGGCCGCGCAGATACGCCGCCGAGATGCCGGCCGCGGCGCCGACGGCGATCCCGAATGCGGTGGCGGCCGCGGCCATGAGCAGCAGCGCCCACCCGCCGTTCAGCACCCGGGACAGGACGTCCCGGCCAAGGAAGTCGCTGCCGAGCGGGAACTCGCCGGAGGGCTTGGCGTAGGGGATCGTCAGCAGCGCATCGGGAGGTTTGGCCGCCACCCACGGACCGACGACGGCGATCAGCACGACCAGCGATGCCAGCGCGAGACCGGCAGCGCCACGCGGGGTGCGCATCGCCTCCCACACCACGGACAGCCAGGGATGGCGCCCGGCCCGCCTGGCTCGCGCGGATGCGGCGGGCGGGACGCTGGGCGCGGCGGCGGCCATGGCTACCGTGCGATCCTGCGCCGTGGGGTGACGAGCAGCGCGATCACGTCGGTCACGATGTTCATGAAGACGTAGAACGCGGCGAGCACCACCACGATGAACTGGATCACCGGGATGTCCCGGTTGTCGACGGCGAACACGAGCCCCTGGCCGATGCCCGGGAAGTTGAACACAAACTCGATCACCACCACACCGCCGGCGAGGTAGAGGAAGTTGAGGCCGATCACCTGGATCGTCGGCGCCATCGCGTTCGGCAGCGCGTGAAAGAGCACCAGCCGCCACTCCGGCACGCCTTTCAGCCGGGCCATTTCCACGTAGTCGGACTCCAGGGCCTCGATCATGGCGGCGCGCATCATCCGGAATATGTACGGGACGATCACGATCACCAGCGTCGCGACCGGCAGGATCAGGAGCTCAGGCTGGCTCCACGCGTAGGTGCCTGGCGGCAGCAGCGAGACGGCGGGCAGTACGTGCAAGACCACCGTCGACAGCAGGATGATCAAGGCGATAGCGACGACGAACTCCGGCAGGGAGGTGATGGCCAGCGCCGCGACCGACGTGATGTGGTCGAACCAGCTGTCCTTCCGCAGCGCCGCCACGGCACCGAGCACCACCCCGATGACCGCACCGATCACCCCGGTGACGAAGACGAGCACGGCGGAGTTGATGAGGCGCGGCTTGACGAGGGCCCAGACCGGCTCGCCGTTGGCCAGCGACGTGCCCAGCTTGCCGGTGAAGAGCCCGGACAGCCAGATCCAGTACTGCTCGAGCAGGCCGCGGTCCAGGTGCAGTTGCCGCTCGGTCGCGTGCAGCCTCGCCGGGTTCGCCCCCCGGCCGAGAACGGCGAACGCGGCGTTGCCCGGCAGGACCTGGGTGGCGACGAAGACGACCGCGGAGACCACGAACAGCGTGACGATGCCGATGGCCACCCTGCGGCCGACAAGGTCCACGATGGGGTGCGCGTCCCGGCCAGAAGCAGCGGACCCGGCTGGAACCGAGGCGGTCGTCACGGCGGCTCACACCGCGGCGGCGCCGGGCCGGGTGGCCGGTCGGGCATCTGTCACGCGGTGACCCTCTTCCTCAGCGCGAGCGACCGCCCGCAGAGCGGCCGGTTCCGGGACCAACCCGGCGAACGGCCCGCGGCACGTCGCCGGCTGCAGGCCGCCGGCGACGCCGTGGTCGCCGCTTTCCGGTGAGATTAGCGCGCATTCACCGCCGCAGCTAGCGCGGGGCGGGCCGGAAGCATGCGCGACTGGGAGGTATCGGCCGCAAGGCAGTGCCCGCTGTGCTGGAAGCTCCCGCATGGCAGGCGATGGCCACATCCCGGCGGGCCCAGACGCTGTGTCGACACACCGGCCCGTTGTGGGCTGGCGCAGGCCAACCGCCACGTAGGCCCGAGTGACCTGCTGCGCGGGTCCGTCGGCATATCGACCCGCCGGTTGATGGCGCGGGACCGGAATCCTATGCTGACGGGGCGGTTCGAGCGGGCGCCCGCGATTCCGCGCAGCAAGTGTCTGACATGGCCGCCGAGCCTGGTGGTTCCTGGCATCGTGCGGCCACAGCGACCCAGTTACGGACCATGAGGACCGGGAGGACTGCGATGAAAGCCGTGACGTTCGCCGGGGCGGGGGGGAACGAGGTCGTCTCTGTCCAGGAGCGCGCCGATCCCGTTCCCGGGTCGGACGAGATCGTCGTGGCTGCCCGGTTCGCGGGCGTGAACTGGGCCGATGTGGCGCAGCGGCAGGGGTTCTACCCGCCCCCGCCGGGATCGCCGCAGGACATCCCCGGCCTCGAGGTCGCGGGCGTGGTGACCGCCACGGGAGACGGGGTCCGGACGTGGCAGGCCGGCGACCGGGTGTTCGGCCTCGTGGGCGGCGGCGGGCTCGCCGACCGGGTCGTGGTGCACGCGCGGCACGTCACCGCGGTCCCCGGCAACCTGGCGGACGACGTCGCGGCGGCGGTGCCAGAGGCCTATATCACCGCGCACGACGCCGTGTTCACCCAATGCGGGCTGCAGCTCGGCGAGACGCTGCTGGTGAACGGCGCGAACGGCGCCGTCGGCTCGGCGGCGGCCCGGCTCGGGCTCGCGGCGGGTGCCCGGGTGGTCGCGAACGTTAGGTCGCCCGACTCGGCCCGCTCCCTCGCCGGCGAGGGAGCTCTCGTCGTCACCCCGGACGACGCCGCGGAGCGCGCCGCCGCCCTGGGCGGCGCGGACGTCGTCCTCGAGCTGATCGGGGCGCCGAACCTGGACCTCGGCTTCGGAGCGCTGGCGACCAAGGGCCGGATCGTCATTGTCGGGACGGGGGCAGGTGAGCAGGCTGGCATCTCGTTGCGCACTCTGATGGCGAAGCGGGCGAGCCTGCGGGGAACGATGCTGCGGGCACGCCCGGTCGAGGAGAAAGCGGCCGCGGTGCAGGCGTTCGCCCGGTCGGTGGTGCCGCTGCTCGCCGCGGGCCGGGCGCTGCCGGAGATCGACCGGGTGTTCCCCGCGGCCGAGGCCGCCGCGGCGTTCGACTACCTGGCGAAGCCGGGAAAGACGGGGAAGATCCTCCTCGAGTTCACATGAGCGCCGGGCGGCGGTGACGCGGACCCGGCCGCGGTCTGCGACAATGCGCGGATGACAGGCTGCGCCATCGTCACCGGGTCATCCTCCGGGATCGGCAAGGCGATCGCGGTGCGCCTGGCCGCCGACGGCTTCCCGGTGCTGCTGGCGGACGTCCGCCGGGACCCGCTGACCGGCGGCACGCCCACCGACGAGGAGATCGGCGCCCAGGGTGGCACGTGCGAGTTCATCCGTGCGGACGTGTCATCCCGGCCGGACTGCGAGCACCTGGTGGAACTGGCCGCACAGTATTACGGGCGGCTGGCCGTTCTCGTCAACAACGCGGTGCTGGCGGGCCGGCACTCCAAGCCGCTTCTCGACACGCTGGACGCGGACTGGGACGCGATGATGGCGGTCAACCTGCGCGGGCCCTTCATGCTCTGCCAGGCCGCGGTCCGCCGGATGCTGTCCCAGGAGCCCCGAGGCGAGGTGCGCGGCCGCATCGTCAACATCACCTCACAGCACGGCATGGTCGGCGTGCCGGGCCACTTCGCCTACGCGGTCGGCAAGGGTGGCCTGGCCCAGCTGACCCGCCAGATCGCGGTCGAGCACGGGCGCGACGGGATCATCTGCAACGCCGTGGCACCCGGCAAGATCATGACCGGGGCGCCGGGCGACCTGGCGGCCGACCCCGTCTCCGCCGCCTACGTGCGGGCGCGTACCCCCTTCGGGCGGCTGGGCGAGCCCACCGACGTGGCGGCGGCGGTCGCGTTCCTCGCCTCCGACCAGGCCACCTACATCAGCGGCGTCAACCTGATGGTCGACGGCGGATGGATGGCCTACTGACCGGGCCGGGCAGCCAGGCGGGCCGGGCAGCCGGCGGCAGGACCAGATGGAGGGGCGATGACGCGCACGCCGGATCCCGCGGTGCCGTTCCTGGACATCGCCAACCCGGCCTTCTCCGTCACCTCGGCCCAGGTGCGGCGGGCGCGGGAGGCCGGCTGGTACGCCCGGACCAGCTACGGTCTGGCGGTGCTCCGGTACGACCAGGTGTCCCGGCTGATCAGGCACCCGAGCCTGCGGCAGGGGAGCAGGCGGTGGCCCGCCCACCACGGCATCACGTCCGGGCCGTTCGCGGACTGGTGGGCCAGCTGGGTCCTCAACATGGAGGGCGAGGCCCATCACCGGCTGCGCCGCCTGCTGAGCCCCGCCTTCTCCCGGCGGATCGTCGAGGCGCTGCGGCCGCGTTTCGCCGGCCTGGCCGCTGAGCTCGCCGGAGAGTTCACCGGGCAGGGCAGGTGCGAGTTCATGGCCGCCTTCGCCGAGCCGTACGCGGCCCGCGTCATCGCGATCATGCTCGGCATCCCCGAGGAGGAGTGGGACACGATCGCGGCGGAATCGGCCGCGATCGGCCTGGCCATGGGCGTGCGGATCCGTGAGCATCTGCCGCGCATCGAGGCGGCGCTCGCGGCGCTGTACGAATACGCCGACGCAGTGATCGGCGACCGGCGGCGCAACCCGCGGGACGACTTCGTGACCTGCCTGGTCCAGGCGCAGGACGGGGAGGCCGGCCTGACCACCGCCGAGCTGCGCGACTCGCTCGTCCTGCTGATCTTCGGCGGCTTCGACACCACCCGGAACCAGCTTGGCCTCGCCATGCAGGTGTTCCTGGACCACCCCGGCCAGTGGCGGCTCCTCGCCCAGCGCCCCGAGCTGGCGCCGACCGCGGTCGAGGAGGTCATGCGCGTCCGCCCCACCACGACCTGGGTCACGCGCGAGGCAGCGGCGGACTTCACCTTCGACGGGCTTGCCATCGAGGCGGGGACCACGATCCACCTGTTCGGCGAGTCGGCGGGGACCGACCCGCGGGCCGTGAGCGCCGCGGGATTCGATATCACGGCGGGCGGGCGGCCGCCCCATGTCGGCTTCGGCGGCGGAATCCATTACTGCCTCGGCCACTACGTGGCGCGGACCGACATGTGCGAGGCCCTCACCGTGCTCGCCCGCGTGCTCCGCGAGCCGCGCGCGGCCGGCCCAGCGGCCTGGCTCCCCGACAGCGGGAACACCGGCCCCGTTGCGCTGCCCATCGCGTTCGTGCGCGGAGAGTGAACAGATTGAACGGCGGCCGCGCCGTCAGTCGGCCAGCCAGATCAGCGTCGTGACGCGGGACCGGATCGCGCGGGTGGCCCGCCAGTAGCGCAGCCGCATGATCCGCCTGCGGTCCGGGCCGAAAACGAACAGCCCCGGATCCTGCTCGGCGACAACTTCGAGCAGCGCCGGGATCGGATGGAGGCTCTTCACCCGCAGCCTGGTCACCTCGACCCCGAGCGAGCGGGCGAGCCGCACGGGCTCGGC
>DAITAE010000086.1:0-7852 GCA_036824445.1 Streptosporangiaceae bacterium
GGCGGTGCGGTGCGCCTGGACCCGGACGCCGTCGTACTTGTACTCGGCCGCGCACCGCCCGCCCAGCTTGGCAAGGATCTCCGTGGCGTCCGATAGCCGCTGGGCGAGCATGGCCCGCACCGGGTTGCCCGGGCGCACCTCGAGCCGCTCGACCGCCGCCAGCCCGCTGTCGGCGAGCGTGGCGGCGACCCGGCCGAGGTCGCAGCAGATGTTGTAGGCCCGTTCCAGCACCGGCCGGGCGGACCGCCCACCGGCGCGCGCCTGCGCGAGCGCGTCCAGGATGGTGGGAGTGCCGATCCCCAGCCGCAGCCCTCCGGTGACCAGGCGCAGCAGGTAGCGGGCCTCCAGGGGGGTCGCCTGGGTGAGCAGGCCGGCCAGCAGCTCCAGCTTGCGCCCCTGCGAGCCTGGCCCCTCGGCCTCGGCGATCCGGTGCAACGTGTCGACCACGACCGTGACGAGCAAGCTGGCGGGCCGACCGGCGGCGGTCGCGGCCAGCAGCTGCTCAGCGGCCTGGCCGAGGTCGCCGGTCTCCCGTACGCTCGCGGTGACCTGCTCGGGCCCGGCACCGGTGGCGGTGGCGACCGCGCGGACCGCGAGCTTCTCGGCGAGGCCGAGGTCCACCCCGGCGAACTCCGGCGCGATCAGGCCCTGGCACAGGTAGCAGACCGTGGGCAGCAACTCGTCCGGGGTCCCGGCGAGCAGGGCGGCCAGACGCTCGGTCAGCGCCAGCCGGCCGGTTGCCTGCTCCAGATCACGGTAGGCCTCGGCGACGGTCTCGTACTTCACGGCGCTCCCTTCGCTCCGCTCGATCATGACACGCCGTGGTTCGGAGCCAACGCAGCAGATCAGGCGCGGCCACGGCGGGTGACCGTAGCCGGGCCGACGTACGGGTCATGCCCAGGTGCCGGATACCTACCGCGACCCCGGAAATGACGGCGAGCCTGCGCGGCCATGGTCGGCGCGGCGGCTCGGTGGTGCGAGTACCACCGGTGATGGCGGTGCTGGCCTGCTTCCCGGCTGCGGGCGGTGCGCGGACAATGAGCGGCAGGATGTCGTCCGAAGGCGGGGCGTCGTGAGCGCGGTGTGGATGCGGCTTCGTTCGGAGCTGCGGTCCCGGTGGCGGGCATGGCTCGGTCTGGCTCTGCTGATCGGCCTTGTGGGGGCGGCCGCCGTGGCGGCCGCGGCCGGCGCACGGCGCACCGAGACCGCGTATCCCCGGTTCGTCCGGGCCCAGAACGGTTATGACCTGATCACCGGCGGGTTCCCCGGGAACATCGATGCGGGGCGGGCGCTGGCCCGGATGGAGGCGTTGCCCGAGGTCGGCCAGTGGGCCCGCGTGGACATGGTGGCCTCGTCGGCGATTTTGCCGTCTGGCCGGGTGGCGCCGGCGCCGGAGCTGATGGCCATCACGGACCTGGCGGGGCGGGCGGGTTTCCGGCTCAACCGGTTCAAGGTCATCTCCGGCCGGATGGTGAACCTGCGCGCACCCGGTGAGGCGGTTGTCGACTTTCCCACCGCCGACCGTGAGGGGCTGTGGGTGGGCAGCGTCGTCAGGTTCATCGTGGGCGATCCGAACGCCAAACCCGCCCGGCTGGCCGCTGTCCGCATCGTGGGGATCGTGGCATCTCCGGGGCAGTTCCCGGCGGTCGGCGCCTCGTCGGCGTTTGGCAGCGTGTATGTGACGCCTGCGTTCGTCCGGTCGAACGGCATCCGGCCGTCGCCGCGTGATGCGGCGCTGCTGGTCAGGCTGCGCCACGGCGCCGCGGGCGGCGGGGCGTTCGTTCGGCAGATGCGGGCCGCGGGCCTGGCTAGCGTCGATATCCCCGAAGTGCAGCCGATCCAGACCGCGGGGATCCAGCGGTCGATCCGGCTGGAGGCCCAGGCGCTATGGGCGCTGAGCGTTCTCATCGGGCTGGCGGCGTTCGCGATTGTGGGGCAGTCGCTGGCCCGGCAGACCTACCTGGATTCGGCCGATCTGCCGACCCTGTGGGCGCTGGGCTTCTCCCGTGCGCAGCTGTTCTCGCTGGGGATCGCCCGGGCAGCGATCATCGGCTCGGCCGCCGCGTTCGTGGCTGTCCCGGTTGCGGTCCTGCTTTCGCCGCTTACCCCGGTAGGCCTGGCCAGGATCGCCGAGCCTGACCCCGGGTTCGCCGCTGACGGCTTGCCGCTCGCTGCCGGCGCGGTCCTGGTCGCCTTCTTGACCATACTGGCCTCCGCGATCCCGGCGTGGGCCGGCGCGGGGACGGCGACCAGGCCGGAACGTCCAGGGCCACGCCGTGGACGATCCCCGGCGTTGCCGCACGCGCTGTCCCGGACCTGGCGCTCGCCGGCCGTGGCCGCCGGGGTCCGGATGGCGCTGCAGCCCGGCCGGGGCCGGGCGGCGGTCCCGGTGCGGTCGGCGATCTTCGGCGCCACCCTGGGCGTGGCCGCCCTGACCGCCTCGCTGGTGCTCGCCGCCAGCCTTGGCCACCTGCTGGCCACGCCCCGGCTCGCGGGGTTCACCTGGGACGCCTTCGTATCGGTCGAAGGCGGGCTGCCGAAAGCTGCCGCGGCGCTGCGCGCCGACCCGAAGATCGCCGGCTACACCCGTGGCGGCTTCACCGGCGTGCGCATCGGCCAGCTCCGGGTGATGGCGCTCGTGCTCCGCGGCCAGGGACCGGCCCGGCCGGTGATCACCGCTGGGGTTGCGCCCACGGCCAGCGACGAAGTCGCGCTCGGCGCAACGACCATGCGGGCCGTCCACACCGCGATCGGCCAGACCGTGAACCTCGCGATCGACCAGGCCGGAGGGCACCCGAAGCCGGTCCGCATGCGGGTGGTGGGGACGGTGATCGTGCCACCCACCCCCTTCGTCGCCACCAAGCTGGGGGACGGAGCCGCTCTTGCGCTGCCCGGCCTACTGCGGATCGACCCGGCCGCCGCCCGGCAGCTCGGCGGAGCGCCCTTCCTGGTGCGATTCGCCCCCGGCGTCAGCCGCGATGCCGGGCTCGCCGCCGTCGCCAACGACATCAAAGGCCTGCCGAACCCGTACGTCAACGCCGCCGAGCGGCCCGCCAGCGTGGTCAGCCTGGCCAGCATCGCGGGCCTGCCGGTCGCCCTTTCCGGGCTGCTGGCCCTGATCGCCGCCGGGACGCTGGCCCATACACTCGCCAGCTCCACCCGGCGAAGACGCCGCGACCTCGCGGTCTTGAAGACGCTCGGATTCACCCGGCGGCAACTCCGGCAGGCGGTCGCGTGGCAGGCCACCACCATCGCTGCGATCGCGCTGCTGATCGGGCTGCCCGTTGGCATCGCCGGCGGGCGGTGGGCGTGGCATTATCTCGCCACGCAACTCGGCGTGCTGCCCGAGCCGGCCATCCCACTCACCACGATCATCATCACCATCCCCGCAGCCCTGGTCTTGGCGAACCTCATCGCAACAGCCCCGGGGCAGGCAGCCGCGCGCACCCAGCCCGCCACCATCCTCAGGACCGAGTAAGACTGTTCCGGCTCAGGCGGGCCGCGGGTATGCCGCTGCTGTCAGGAAGGCCTAACCGCTGGTGTCCGCCGAGCCTCTGGCGGCCCGATCCTCCTGCGCAGGCGCGCGACGCCAGAGCGGGCCGCCGCGGTCATGGGCGACGTTCAGGAGCATGTCCAGCACGGCCGCGATCGCCAGGCCGATCGCCGCCCCGCCGACCACATCCAGCGGGTTGTGGGCCCCCAGGTACACGCGCGCCACGGCGTTGCAGGCCGCCAGCACCAGCGCAACGACGCCCCAGCGGCGCGGCAGCACCAGCACCAGCAACCCGGCGATCGCGAAGGTGATGATGGCGTGCCCGGAGGTGAAGCTCAGCCCGCCGTGCGGCACCCCGCGCAAAATCGCATCGGGCACCGTGGTGCCGGGCCGCTGCCGGTGCACCAGCAGCTTGGCGACCCGTTCCAGGACGAGCTTGCAGGGCACCACCAGCACCAGCGCGGCGGCCAGCCGCCAGCGCCGCCATAGCAGCGCCGCAACGGCGACCACCAGCGGAACGGCCAGCACCCCAAGGTACTGGGCGACCAGCATCGGCTGGTACAGCCAGCCGGGCAGCCCGTTGACGGCATGGAACACGGCCCGCTCCGCGGGGCCGACGCGCCCGTCGGCCGCGATCACCGCGCAGATGGCGAAGACCGCCAGGCTGGCCGCCAGCACGATGAGGTCCCGCCGGATGCGCCTCACGGCAGGCGGCCGAAGGTCATGACCTACTGGGGCGCCACGGCGCCCGTGCGGTCGCCCGATGATGCAGACCGGCTGCGATGAGAGCGGCCGAGGCCGCCACGTTGAGGCCGATCGCGAGACAGGCCGCCGGTGACCAGGACCGAGGCCGGCGGGTGACGGGTTCGATGAGCGTGCCGAATATGCACCCCAGGCCGATCACCGCGCAAACCGTCCCGGGGAACGCGTCCGGCTCTCGCTGGGCCGGAGCCGCGGCCATCACGGCTGCGACCGGCATCGGCCACGGCGCGGCGATACCGGCTCCCCAGCCGGCCAGCACGCCGACGGGCACCGATAGCGGAACGCTCACGCCGAAGGGCTCGCCCGGCAGCTGATCGCGGATCGCCACCGCGCTGCCCAGCAGCGTCGCGCCCGCGAATGCGAGCGACGCACCGAGCAGCGCCCGATCCGTATTCGCCTCCACCCGGCTCCCCCACGTCTCGCCGGCCAGGCCCGGCCATCTGCGCCGGAGTGACCTCCCGGGCCTGGAGCGGGAGCCACGCCTCGGTGTCTGGCGTCAGGTAGTCCAGCGGTAACACGTCCGCCAAGGGACGGCAAGGACTAACCGCCGGGTAATTCATTTCTTCCTGCCTACGTCCCAGGGAACGCCGTGGCCGAGCTGTGGTCATGAGAACTCCCTTATGCCAGCTGGAGTGGTTCCGGGATCAGGACGAGCACTGCCTGGGCTGACAGCACTGCACGGGCCGAGAGCCGCCGGAGGACCTCATGAGAGTTCTCTCATCTTCCTCGTATTTCGCACGGCACGTGGGAGTGCAGTCATGACCGGAGCCCTTCTGGGAACCGTTATAGGGGGGCCGGAGGGGCTCCGGCCTCTTAGCTGGGTGACTGCTCCTCTTCTGGGTTGTCGGAGCCGCGTAGCCGCCGTGCCACTCTTCACTGACGGCGTGGCGGCGGTTGACCGGCTTAAGCGCGGGTAGACGTGCGCTCCTGGGCAGGTGGCGTCGCCTGTCGATGGTGAGGGAACCCGTTGGCCGCAAACCGTGCTGGCACTGGAGCACCGACACATCCACGGCTTCTGGACTGGGTACCGACCGTGGTGCGGCCGCTGCACTACTTGAGCGGGAAGAGTCCCAGCAACGGTCTATCCGTGTGGGCCGGCCGAGCCGCCGCCCGGCCGCGGAGCGACGGGCCCCCGGACCGGCGAAGGCTCTATGGGCGCCTGGCGGCCATGTTCTTTGCGGGCGCGGGCGTGCTCGGGCTGATCACGCTTCCGCTTCCCGCCCCGGGATCGCAGCCAACAGCAACCGCAGCGGTCTACGCCGTTGCGCTGGCTCTCGGCATCGCCATCTGGTTTGCGCCGTGGGGCAGCTGGCCGCGGGCGGCCAGCCTCGCGATCGTGCCGCCCGCGTTCGCCCTCATCGCTGTGGGGAACGCGTTCGGAGGCGAGGACCTGCACACCTACAGCGTCTTTTTTGTGGTCGCTTTCGTGTGGATCGGCATGGCCCATCCACCGCGCACCTCGGCTGCCATGGCCCCTCTGGCGGCTGCCGCCTACATCCTGCCCTTGTTCTTCCTGCCTGAGAGCATCGGAGCCGGGCTGGCCTCGGCGGCGGTCACCATCCCGGTCTGCGTCCTGGTCGGGGAAGGGATCGCGTGGAGCGTGGGAAGGCTGGAGCAGATCGAGCTGGCCCTGGCGCGGGAACGAGACCGGACCGAGCGGCTTCGTGAGCTGGATGAGATGAAGGACAGGTTCCTGTCGGCGGTGTCGCATGAGCTGCGAACCCCCATCACCATCTGCCGGGGCCATCTGGAGGTGCTGGAAGAGGGAGCCGATGACCAGGAGGTAGGCGCCGTCAAGGCCTTGCTCGTGGATGAGCTCGATCTCATGGGCCGACTGGTGGAGGATCTGACCACACTTGCCCGGGCGGATGACCGGGCTTTGCTCAAGCTGGAGTCGCTGCCCATGGACAGCTTCCTGAGAGACATCGCGGCGAAAGCCGGGACCATCCTGGGAGACCGAGTGCAGGTGGAGGCCCGTACCCGTGGTGCGACGCTCACCGCAGATCCCCAGCGGCTGACACAGGCCCTTCTGAACCTGGTGCAGAACGCGGCAGATCATGCCAAAGGGGATGAGCCCGTGTGCCTTTGCGTGCGTGCCGAGCCTTCGAGCTGGCGTTTTGAGGTGGCCGACGATGGCGGCGGACTGCCGCCCGGCGATGAACGGGCTGTCTTCGAACCGTTCAACATCAGATCATCGCGAAGGGGAGGCATGGGCTTGGGACTCGCCATCGTCCAGGGGATAGCGAGAGCCCACAGTGGACAGTCCGGCGTTGTCAACCGGCCAGGAAGGGGTGCCACGTTCTGGATCAGGATTCCGCGGTGACGGTCTTGGTCGTCGAGGACGAGGAGCGTGTCGCGTCGTTCCTCGAGAAAGGGCTCCGCGCGCATGGCTACGCCGTCGAATGGGCGCAGACCGGCGAGGACGCGCTCCGCCGTCTCATGCACGCCGGGATCTCACTGGTGATATTGGATCTCGGCCTGCCCGGCCTGGACGGCCTGGATGTGCTCGCAGGCTTGCGGGAGCGGGGATCCGCGGTCCCGGTCCTGGTGCTCAGTGCCCGGGGACGCGTGGACGACCGGGTCAAAGGGCTTAATCGTGGCGCGGACGACTACCTGGGGAAGCCGTTCGCTTTCGAGGAGCTCCTGGCCCGTGTGCGGGCCAATCTCCGGCCCCGGGCCACCATCTCGCCCAGCGTGGTGCGCATCGGCGGCATCGGCATCGACCTGCTGCGGCGCGAGGTGACTGTCGGCGGACGGACGGTGAGCCTGTCAGCCCGCGAGTTCTCCCTGCTGAAAGTCTTCGCCGACCATCCGGGCAAAGTCCTGTCGCGGCAGCAGCTATTGTCCATGGCCTGGGGCATGGACTTCGATCCCCAGACGAACCTCGTCGATGTGTACGTGGGCTATCTGCGCCGCAAGCTTGGTGAACCTGTCATCGAGACCGTTCGCGGCGCAGGCTACTGCATGTCAGCCTAGGGACCACGCAGCGTCACCGAATGAGCCGGTGAACACGCGGGGACAGCGGCCGACCCCCGCTGGGCCGCCGTCAGTGGACGCCTGGAATCGCCGGTTCCTATTTGATGGCGGCCAGGAGCTCCCGGCAGGCCTGCTCACAGCGCCGACAGGCCTGCTCGCAGACCCGGCAGTGCTCATGATGCTGGGCATGCCGCCCGCACTCGTCACCACAGCTCTTGCAGGTGGCCACGCAGGCTTCCAGCAGCGGCCTGGTGATGCTGGCGTCGTAGTCCGTCTGGCGGCTGACCACCCCGGCGGTGGCGGCGCAGACATCGACACAATCGAGGCACAGCCGGATGCACTTGACCATCTCGGCCAGATCCTGCTCGGCCAGGTCGGCGTCGGCGTCGGCGGCGCAGGCCTGGGCGCAGTCGCTGAGCGCGTCGATGGTGGCGGCCAGCATGCCGGCGTCAGCGTTTAAGGTCCCTGGGTAGCTGTCCAGCAGCTGCCTGGCGTAGCTCATGGCCCCTCCTTCGCAGGCGATGCGGCAACAGCACCTAGGTACCCGTATTCCCGTGCGGGCTACCCAGGGGGCCGGGTGGCAGAGCCTGGCGGGTGCCGGCAGGCTTGCCGGCTGACAGC
>DAITAE010000086.1:7952-10131 GCA_036824445.1 Streptosporangiaceae bacterium
AGAGCCCCAGCAGCACGGCGGCGAACCAGGTGATCACCGTTGCGAAGCCCATGCTTTCCCCATCCGGTCCGGGGATTTCGCTCCCCCTAAGACCCGCATCCAAACGCCGCGAGCCTTCTAGTTCAGGGGACCCAGCGGGCCGACGGTTCGTTACCGCTGTGCCCGGTCGGTGGACCGGACGGCGTGCTCGCCCGTGTGGGAAGGCTGTCGGCCGGGGTGCGTGGCTCCGTGATCCTGCTGCCCGGGCCGGTCGTGCCCGGTCCCCCGCCGTGCCGCGCGGTGCGACCGCATGCCGGGCACGGTGAGCGGCGGGCGCTTGATCGCAGGCAGAACGGAGGTCAGCTCCTCGCTGGCTCGCGCCGCGGCCTGGCGTTGCTCCTCTTGCTGCTCGGCTCTCGTGGTGGCGGCGGCCAGCCGGTCGCTCATCGAGCGCAGACGGCGGACTTGCGCCCGCGCCTTGAGGGCGCGATCCGCCGCGTAGAGCACGAGCACCACACCGATAAAACCGCCGATGACCAGGCCGATCACGAATCTCCCGCCCTTAGCTTGAGAGGTCTTCTGGGCCCTCCAGCGTATGCCAGGCCAGGTCCTCCTGCGGCGGCGGGAACCCCGGCCGGTCCGCCGGCGGCGACTCGCGGCACCGCGTGCCCTCGCAACCGATCGTGGTTGCGGGGTCGGGGGCCCTGGACTGTCTGAACGTTCAGGGGATACCTTGGCTCCGGTTGACGAACCAACCCGGGGCCTCGTGCGTGCCCGGCTCGCGTTTCGACTTGGCGTGAGACGCGGGCGTCTGGCGACTGAGCCCAGACGGCACGCGCTTGGCCACCTCCGGTGCCTCCTGGTGAGCCTTTAGGTGACGCTGCGCTCCCAGGCGGACGCGGCCCGCGCCGTGCACCCCCCGGCGCTGGCGCGGGCCGCTCAACCGGCCGTGCACGGGCACGCCAGCAGCGGTTTCGTGGATGCCCGTTCCTTCGTCCCGGCCCCGGCGGTCATCTGCCTCTGCATGGTCCGGTTATCTCCGGCTGCCCGCTGATCCGGCCGGCGACGGCGCCAGCGACGGCGGCGGCTGTCAGGATGCGGCCACGAGCGGCCGCCCTCATGCCTATATTCGACGTCGAAATCTCAGGTACCTGGATGCTCGGCACGGACGGTCCCGGAGCAGGAGGAAGGTCGGCGATGCAGCTCAACCCCTACATCGTCCTTGGCAGTGCGGTGGTAGGGCTGCTTGTTGGGCTCACCGGGGCCGGCGGCGGCGCGCTGATGACCCCGATGCTGATCTTGCTGTTCGGCATCAAGCCATCCTCCGCTATCTCCAGCGACCTGGTCGCCGCCGTCTTGATGCGGCCCGTGGGCGCGGCCGTGCACCTGTACAAGGGCACGGTGAACCTGCGCCTGGTGGGCTGGATGGTGGCCGGCTCGGTGCCGATGGCGTTCTTCGGCGCGTTCCTGCTGCGCCAGCTCGGCAGCAGCGCGGCCGCGCAACAGAAGGTCGAGATCCTCCTCGGCGCGGCGCTGCTGGTCGGTGCCGCCGCCATGGTGCTCCGCTACGTCCTGGACCGCAGGTCCGGCCAGCGGCGGATCGGCAAGATCCAGCATGTGCAGGTCCGCCCGGTGCCGACCGTCCTGATCGGCATGATCGGCGGGCTGATCGTGGGCCTGACCTCGGTGGGCTCCGGCTCGCTGATGATCGTCCTGATGCTGTTCCTGTACCCGCTGCTCAGCGCCGGCCAGCTGGTCGGGACCGACCTGACCCAGGCGGTTCCGCTCACGGTGGCGGCGGCCTTGGGGGCGCTGGTCTTCGGCCATGTCGAGTTCAGCGTGACCGCCTCGATCGCGCTCGGCAGCGTGCCCGCCGTGCTGATCGGCTCGTTCCTTTCCTCGCGGGCGCCGGACCGCTACATCAGGCCGATCATCACCTTCGTGATCTTCGCTTCCGGGCTGAAATACATCGGGGTCGGCACCACAGCACTGGGCTGGACGCTCTGCGCCGTGGCGCTCGCCGGCGGGGGTTACTGGCTGGTCCGCACCCGGCCGTGGTCCAACGGCCGGCCGGCCGCCGTCCCGGCCGCCGACGACACGCCCGATTCCCGGGCCGGCCCGCAGGACCGCCAGCGCGCCGGCTGACCGGCCCCGGCCGGGAGCCCGCACGCTGTCTGGGCTGGGGTTAGCGGGCGGCCGC
>DAITAE010000086.1:10231-11452 GCA_036824445.1 Streptosporangiaceae bacterium
TTAGCGGGCGGCCGCGGCGGTCACCGCGGCGGCGAAGTCGTGCGGGCGCTCCAGCGGGGTGAAGTGCCCGCCGCCGTCGAGGCAGGTCAGCCGGGCGTCGGTGAAGAACTCGTCGAGCCGGTCCGACCATTGCACGGGGAACAGCGGGTCATGGGGCGGCCACAGCACGGTGGTCGGAACCGCGAGCCGGGCGGCCGGTGCCGGCACCCGCTCGGCCACGGAGGTGGCGACCGAACCGGCGCCCGCCCGGTACCAGGCGACCGACGCCGCGAACGCGCCCGGGCGCCCGTACATCGACACCAGGTGCTCCAGGTGCTCGTGGTCCAGCTCGAAATCCGGCCCGGACCAGTGTGACCAGAAATGACGCAGATAAGCGCGCACCATGTCCGGCTGGCCGTCGATGAGTTGCGTGGCCAGGGCTAGCTGGTGGAACGGCTGGTACCAGAACTCCAGCTGCGCCTGCGGGCTGAGAATCCGGTCGCCGATCCCCGGCACCGGGGGCGAAACCACCAACTCCCGGACCAGATCGGGCCGCTCGCGCGCGACGGCCTGGGCGATGCGGCTGCCGATGTCATAACCGGCGAGCACCGGCCGGCCGAGTTCGAGCTCCTCGATCAGCGCGATGACGCTGCGCGCCTGTGCGGCCGCGGTGTACTGGCTGACCGGCTCCGCCGGGTGCCGGTCCGACTCGCCGAACCCCCGGAGGTCCGGCACGATGACCTCCGCCGCCACGCTGACCTGCGGCACGACCGCACGGTAATCGGTCCGGTCGCCAGGCCACCCGTGAAGCAGCAGAACGGCTGAGCCCCGGCCCGCCCGGTCGTAGGCGAGGCGGAAGCCGTCCACGGGATCGCTGCGATGCATGACGCCGAGTATCTCCCAGTGCACCGCACCCAGGCCGGCCCGGCGTGGCGGGCACCGCGCGGCGGCTGACGCAGGCGGCAACTGGCGGAGGCGGCAACTGGCGGAGGCGGCCGCGTCAGCCTGGGGCAGGTCAGGTGTCCGGCTGCACCCAGATGTCGCGCTCGTGCATGAGCTCAATCTGCCTGGCTATCACTTCTCGCCGGTACTCATCGTGGGTGTACGGAGCGCGATCGAGATAGAGGTTCTTCGGATAGACCGGCTTCTCGTAAATAAGCTGGTACTGCTCGGTGGTGAGATCCTTGATCCAGTTGTCCCACTGCGCATTCGCGCGGAACCGGCGGAGCGCTTCGATGTCGA
>DAITAE010000601.1:0-3024 GCA_036824445.1 Streptosporangiaceae bacterium
CACCAGCTGAAGGACGTCCGGCGGGCCGAACCGCTCCTGGACAATCGCCTTCATCAGGTCACCCCGTGTCGTCGCGCCTTGTCGTGGTGTCGACGCTAACCGGCGGTTTGAGGAGCGTTCTCCGGGTGGGTAAGCCGAACGGGTGTATCCGCGGGCCCGGTCGATGGCGCGTGTTCAGCCCGGTCGCCTCCTATGCGACGCTCTCCCGTACGATGCACGGCGGGCGAGCTGGCCGCCAGCATCTGCCGCACTCCGCGCGGAATGCAGTCGGACTGCGTGCGGAACGGCCGCATCGGCCGGCTCGCGCTGCGAATGCCCACCAACGTCAGGGTCACTAGCCGGGCGGCCCGGTGACGGGCCGGCCAATGCCAGAGGCCATCCGGGTCTGCACAGGCCGCCGCGTGCTGGCGGCCCGCGGGTTCTGGGAGCTTGCGGCTCTAGCTGGCTGGCTCCCGCAAGGGCACGTGGGCTTGGATCTGGTAGCGGTTGCGGCGGCCGTCTCTCTGCTTGACGGGGTAGCCGGCTGTGGTCAGGTCGGTGATGATGCCGTGGGCGCTGCGTTCGGTGATGCTCGGGCTGGCCGCGGTGTCGCGCAACGGGTCGCCCGGGTCGTGGGCGATGCACAGCAGAACCCGGGCGTGGTTGGCCAGGAAGCTCCAGCCCTCCACGCTTCGAAGCCTACCACAAATTCTAGAAATTAATTGCTAGTTTTCTAGTTCTCATGTAGGTTGAAGGCAGGCACCGGGGCTCGGCCGCCGGTGGCGGCCAGGCTATCCCCCGTGGCCACCGCAGGAGATGGTTCGCATGACAGATGAAAACAGAAGCAAGGTCTTGGTGCGCCCCCGGAACGGCCGGATGCTGGCCGGGGTGTGCGCGGCAGTCGCCGACTACTTCGGCCTCGATGTGACCCTGGTCCGGGTGATCTGGGCCGTCGTCTCTGTTATTACAGGAGGCGTGGGCGTGCTGGCCTACCTGGTGGCGTGGGTCATCATCCCCGGTGAAGGCCAAAAGAGCTCAATGGCGGAGAACATCACCGGCAAGAACAAGGACGCCTGGTCAGGCTGACCAAACGGATGACCGCCTTCCGGCCCTTCCTCAACCTCGCCACCGGCGTGTGGGTGGCTGCTCGCGCTGCCGGGACGCAAACCTGCAGTGCCGGGCAGGCCCGCCGGTTCGCCGGCGCGACAGATCAACTCACCTGAGCGCGGCCGCTGGATTTCTGGCGGGTCGAGGCAATCACGCCGGGATCGCTGCTGCGGCTGCGCGCGGAGATGAAGCTGCCCGGCCTGGCCTGGCTCGAACTGGCGGCCGGCCGAGACCATGACGGCATGACCACCTACAGTCAGCGGGCTATCTTCCAGCCGCGCGGGCTCGCCGGACACGCATACTGGAGATCCATATCGCCGTTCCACGGCGTGATATTCGGCGGGATGCAGCGCAACATCACCGCGGCCGCCGAGCGGGCCGGCCGCTCGGCGGACAAGCCCGTTACCCGCGGGCTCAGGCGCGTGCGGGCCGCTGGCGCTGGCTGCCGGTCCCCGATGAAGCCGAAGTGCCAGGGCGAGTGGACTTGCCGACGCTGTTGAGGTGGCGCAGTGCCTGGGTATAGGAGCCGACCAGGCTGCTCTGGCAGTAGGGCAGGTCGCGCTGCTGGCAGAATTCCCTGATCAGGGCCTGGGAGTGCCGCAGGTTGGGCCTGGGCATGGAGGGGAACAGGTGGTGTTCGATCTGGTAGTTCAGGCCGCCCAGGGCGAGGTCGGTCATCCGCCCGCCCCGCACGTTCCGCGAGGTGAGTACCTGCCGGTCCAGGAAGCCGGTGCGGTCGGAGGCGTCCAGGATGGGCATGCCCTTGTGGTTGGGCGCGAACGAGGAACCCAGATACAGGCCGAACAGGCCCTGCTGCACCAGGATGAACACCATTGCTTTGGCGGGTGAAAGTATCAGGAACACCGCGGTGAGGTAGCCCGCCACATGGACGGAGAGCAGCGCCGTCTCCCATGCCCGGTAACGGGGGGCCCGGCTGGTCAGCGCCCGCACGCTCGCCACATGCAGGGTGAATGCCTCCAGGAGCAGCATCGGGAAGAACAGGTATGCCTGGAAGCGGAACGCCGGCCGGGACAGGCCCCGGCCGGCGTGCGCCTGGGGTTCGGTGAAGGCCAGCACGCTGAGCGTGATGTCGGGGTCGGTGCCTTGCTGGTTGGGGTGGGCATGGTGCCGGTTGTGCTTGCCCACCCACCAGCCGTAACTCAGCCCGATGCCAAGGTTGCCGTGCAAGATTCCGATGATGTAGCTGGCCTTCCGGGAGCCGAGGATCTGCCGATGCCCGGCGTCGTGACCCAGGAAGCCAACCTGGGTGAACATGACCGCCAGGAACACGGCTACCGCAAGCTGCCACCACGAGTCGCCCACCAGCGCGAAAGCAGCCCACCCCGCGGCGAACAGCACAGTGGTGACCGTGATCTTCCGGGCGTAGTACCACGGGCGCCGGTCCAGCAGCCCTGCCCGCCTGACCTGCCGGGACAACTCGGCATACTCGCTGCCGCGCCGCGTGGCTGGTGATGAGGCATCCAGCAGGTGCTGCTGCCGTGACGAGGCAGACCCTGCTTCGAGAGATCGCACCGAAGGAACTCCTAGCAAGCACATCGTGAGTGGCTGGTGATGTGCCGCCAGGGTCCTGAGCGGCCGGGCCGGGCCCAGCGTTCGTGGCATGAGAACGCCGCTGGCCCGGTAGATGCTGCGTTAACAATATCCTGACTTGACTGACGGCCGGGTGGCCAGAATGAGCCCGCCTGGCTCGTCACCAAGACACGGCATGGTGTAACGGGCCAGCCGTTCGCCGGGCGGCTGACGCCATACGCCGGCGCAGGCGCCGGGCATCAGGGATCCCGAGATCAACATGGACAAGGAGCAAGCCGAACCGCCATAGGCGGCCGCTGCACGGACCTGGCTGGCCGCCTGTGGACAGGCAAGGGTCAGCCCGAACCCCGGTGTGGGATGGCAGGCCTCCTGATGCGCGGACCGCAG
>DAITAE010000087.1:0-11437 GCA_036824445.1 Streptosporangiaceae bacterium
TTTCGCGATATTCACAGCGTTCTCCGTCGCGCTGTCGCTGACCTGGTTGCACGGGACGGCCGCCGCGTGGTGGCTGATCGTGATGCGGCTCCTGCAAGGGGTCGGTGGCGCGATGCTGATGGCCAACTCGAGCGCCATCCTCACCGACGCGTTCCCGCACAGCGAGCGCGGGCTGGCGCTGGGGCTGAACCAGGTGGCGGGGATCGCGGGTTCCTTCATCGGCCTGGTCCTCGGCGGCGTGCTCGGGCCGATCAGCTGGCGTTACGTGTTCCTGGTGTCGGTTCCGTTCGGGGTGCTCGGCACGATCTGGTCCTACCTGAAGCTCCGCGAGCTCGGGGTCCGGCGGCCGGCCGCGCTGGACTGGTGGGGGAACGTGACGTTCGCCGCCGGGCTGGTCGCCGTCCTGGCCGGGATCACCTACGGCATCCAGCCCTACGGCGGGCACACGATGGGCTGGACGAGCCCGCTCGTGATCGGCCTGGTCGGCGGCGGCCTGGCCATGCTCGTGATCTTCGGGGTGATCGAGACCCGGATCGCCGAGCCGATGTTCCGGCTGTCCCTGTTCCGGATCCGCCCGTTCACCGCCGGGAACCTGGCCAACCTGCTTGCCGGGCTCGGCCGGGGCGGCCTGATGTTCCTCCTGATCATCTGGCTGCAGGGCATCTACCTGCCCATCCACGGCTACAGCTTCAGCCGCACACCGCTGTGGGCCGGCATCGCGATGCTCCCGCTGACCGTCGGCTTTCTCGTTGCCGGGCCCGTGTCGGGCTGGCTGTCCGACCGGTTCGGCGCCCGCCCGTTCGCCACCGGCGGCATGGTAGTGGCCGCGGCCTCGTTCGCGATGTTGCAGACCCTGCCCGTCGACTTCGTCTACTGGCAGTTCGCGGGCATTCTTCTGCTCAACGGAATCGGCATGGGACTGTTCGCCTCCCCGAACCGGGCCGGGATCATGAACAGTCTCCCGCCTGAGCGGCGGGGCGTCGGGGCGGGCATGAGCGCCACGTTCCAGAACTCGGCGATGGTGCTGTCCATCGGCATCTTCTTCACGCTGATCATCCTTGGCGTGGCCTCATCGCTGCCGGCCACCCTGACCCATGGCCTGGTCGCGCAGGGCGTGCCGCGCGCCGACGCGGCGCGGGTGGCTGCGCTGCCGCCCGTCTCGATCATGTTCGCGGCGCTGCTGGGCTACAACCCGGTGCAGACGCTGCTGGGGAACGTCATCGACCGGCTGCCCGCCAGCCATGCGGCCTATCTCACCGGCCACACCTTCTTCCCGTCGCTGATCTCGGCACCGTTCGAGCATGGGCTGGCCATCGCGTTCGACTTCGCGATCGCGGCTTGCCTGGTCGCGGCGGTGGCGTCGCTGCTGCGGGGCCGCAAGTACATCCACGGCGTCGACCCCGAGCCCGCCGTCCTGCCCCGACGGGGTACCCTGCGCCAACCCGACACCATGCCCGCACGCGCTGCGGTGCATGGGCCCACGACCCTGCCCGGACCGGCCGACCTGCGCGAGCCTGTGCGGGGCCTGTGACGGGAGCCAGACTGTCGTAGCCCCCGGGCAGCATCGGCACAGATGAGCTCCCGGAAGGAGTACCGATGACGGGCCGGATTTCCTCGGTGGTGTTCGATTGCCGTGACCCACACGGCCTGGCGCATTTCTACTCGGAGCTGCTCGGGCTGCCGGTCACCAGGGTCGACGGTGACTGGATCGACATCGGCGACGGCCAGACCCGCCTGAGCTTCCAGCACGCACCCGATCACCAGCCGCCACGCTGGCCGGACCCGGCCTTCCCGCAGCAGATCCATCTTGACATCCACGTCGACGACATCGCCGTCGCCGAGACCACGGTGCTCGCGCTCGGGGCGACCCGGCTGCCGAGCACCGAGCCCGGTTTCCGGGTCTATGCCGATCCGGCCGGTCATACGTTCTGCCTCGAATGGGAGTAACCGTCGGCATACGATGCCATGCATGCGGTTCGCGATCTCGATCCCCCAGTTTTACGCCGACGGTGAGTTCGACCCTGCGGCGTTCCGCAGCTATTTCGCGCGCGCCGAGGAGCTCGGCTTCCACAGCGCGTGGGCGCAGGAGACGATGCTGGGGTCGAAGCCGCAGTTCGGGCCGGTCGAGGCGATGACCTATGCGGCCGCGTGCACGCAGCGCCTGCGGCTGGGGTGCGCTGTGTTCATATCCACCCTGTACAGCCCGGTGCACCTGGCGAAGAGCCTGAGCACGCTGGACCAGCTCAGCCGCGGCCGGATCGAGATCGGTGTCGGCACAGGCGGCCCGGGGCGGCAGTTCGCCGCCTTCGGCGCCGACCCGCAGCGGTACGTCGCGCGGTTCACCGAAGGGCTGGCGCTCATGAAGACGCTGTGGACGGATTCCCGCGTCACCTTCGATGGGGAGTTCTGGCAGCTGACGGACGCGCCGATGGAGCCCAAGCCGTTCCAGAAGCCCTTCCCCCCGGTCTGGGTGGGCGGATCCGCGCCAACCGCGCTGCGGCGCGCTGTCCGGCTCGGCAACGGCTTCTTCGGCGCGGGCTCGACTCCCACCGCGAAGTTCGCCGACCAGGTCCAGATCGTGCGGGAGGCGCTCAACGAATCGGGCCGGCCCGTCCGGGATTTCCCCATCGCCAAGCGCGTGTATGTCGCTGTGGACGAGGACGCCGGGCGCGCGCGCAAGCGGATGAACGCCGAACTGGAGCGGCTCTACGGGTTCCGGTCGGAAGGCATCGAGGCCGCCGCGGTCGCGGGCGCACCGGCCGACTGCGCCCGCGAATTGCAAAAGGTCGCCGAGGCCGGCGCGGAACTAATCCTTTTCACCCCGATGTTCGAACCAGCTGCCCAAGCGGAGCGCCTGGCTGCGTCGGTCATCCCGCTGCTCGGGTAGTGGCTGGCCGCCGCTGCCAGTGCCATGCCAGACCAGCAAATAGGCCCGTCTCAGCTGAGAAAATATACGTGCAACACAAAGCAGTTGCCGCTGCCCATCCAGTAACTCTGGCCGGCGGCCTGGGCAAATGTGAGGTCGTGGCGCTGGAGGCTGTCCAGCACGTAGTGCGCCGCACGCTGAGATCGCGGGATCTCGGCAATGGGCCCGGAGGCAAAGACCTGTACCAGCCCAACTTTCCGGCGATACAAGTGGCGGGCGGCCAGCAGCTGATTGAGCCTGCCAATGACGCGGCCAAGTGCCTGGGATCTCGTGACTTTGTTCAGCACGGCTACCGGGGAGATGCCGACAGTAAAGGAGACGGGAACGCTGAACGAAGTCAGCCTGACGACTGTCGCAGCGGCCGGATGCGAACCGCTTTCGGTGCCCGAGCTGGGCTGATGCTGCGAGACGTCGGCCAGGGTAACGCTGATACAGAGCGCGGCGCCGACCGCCACTGCGGCCAGCAGGTGCCGCATCTTGGCCGTCCGCTGCGACGGCCGGTCGTTCGCGTCCTGGCGCATATCCTCTCCCTGGCGGCGGTGATATGCCGGATTCCGCGCAAGGGCGAGCCAGCGACGGCCCTGTTCCGAACCGTCGCGAGCAGAGCAGGCTGCGGCTAGCCCAGGTATACATCGGCTGACTACAGATAGTAGCGAATTCCTCCGCTCGACGTGCGGCACTCCGGGCCGGGCTTACCCGCCGGAGGCGTGAAGCTCCGGCCGTTCACCCCGGCCCGAAGCGTAAGGCTCCCGCCGCCCACTCTGGCCGGAAGCGTAGGGCTCCCGCCGTTCTCCCTGGCCGGAAGCGTGAGGCTCCCGCCGTTCACCATGGCCCGAAGCGGAAGGCTTCCGCCGTGCGCCCGGCCGGAGGCGTGAAGCTCTGGCGGCGCTCGCCCCGGAAGACGGCCGTGCCTCCCCCTCCCCCACCCCCGGACGCCGATCGCGGCGGCGAGCCGGCGAACGGCCAGAACGCGTCATCGGCGATCGGGCCGAGCCCGGATCTGCGCGTTCTGCCCCGCGATACGGGCGGGCTTCTTTACCGTTGGTTTCTGCTCTACCGGCAGGACATCCAGCGTGTCTGACCCGGCGTCTAATCTTCGGGCACGTGCCGGCGGCGGTGTCGCTGCAGGCAGCCGGGACGACCACACCCGGCAGTTGCGAAGCTACCGAGCCTGGCACAGTCGATGGCGAACGGAGAGGCGCGGCGTGCAGGACGACGGCAATGACCGGCCTTCAGCCGACAGGGAGAAACATATCCGCGCCGCGATCGGCGGCTGGCGGGACAGCCTCATCGACGTGACGGGGTCCAACCGGCTGCTCAACCTCAGGCCGAGCAGGACCGGGATGGTCACGCTGGTCCGCCCCGCTGCCGGCGATCTCCTTCCCCGGCTCAGACTGGGCGGCACCTACACGTTCCAGTCCTTGCCGCCGGCGCTGGCCGGGCCCCCTCCGGGCCAGTGGGAAAGGAGCGGATCGGCGGCTGGCCAAGGCACGCAGACACCCGCTGCGGCACCGGCGAGCCCGCAGGCTGCGAACATCCTCTATGCGGACAAGGATCCAGATGATCTTGCTTGCGCGCTGCGGGCACTTACCCGGCGCTCCGACCAGGCGTACCTTGACCGGGGTCTGCGGGTCCTGTACCTGGCGTTCGGCACGCTGACATGGACCGACGGGGCCCGCGCCCGCTACACCAGCCCGCTGCTGCTGGTGCCGGGCCGGCTGGTGAACGCCGGGCCGCGGCGGCTGCCCGTGCTGGAGCCGACCGAGGATGACCCGGTCGTCAATCCGGCGCTCAGCCTGAAGCTGTCGCGGCACGGAGTCACGCTGCCCGGCGCAGACGATCTCGGGGAGATAGCGCTTGGCGGGCTCCTGGACGCCGTCCGCAGGGCGGTCGCCGCACAGGACGGCTGGCGGGTCGCCGAGAGCGCCGTGCTGTCGTGCTTCTCGTTCGCAAAAGAAGCGGTGTACCGGGATCTGCTCGGCCATGAGGACTTGGCCGCGGCACACCCTGCGGTGCGGGCCCTGGTGGCCGGCCAGACGGCCGGGCCTGGCCCCGGCTTCGCATTCGACGCGATCGCCGAGCACGAGATCGACACGCTGGCCCCCCCGGAGACGGCTCCGGTGATCCTGGACGCTGACTCGTCACAACGTGCCTGCATCGCGGCCTCGCTCGACGGGCGGTCGTTCGTGATGAGCGGCCCACCGGGCACCGGCAAGAGCCAGACGATCGCCAACATGATCGGTGCCGCGCTGCATGCGGGGAAAACCGTGCTGTTCGTTTCGGAGAAAGCGGCCGCGCTCGACGTAGTGCGGGACCGGCTGGCCGGCGCCGGTCTGGGCGCATACCTGCTTGAGCTTCATTCTCATAAGGCGACGCGCACGGAGGTGGCGGCGTCGCTGGCCAAAGCGCTGGAGACGGTGCCCACCGCGCCGGCGCCCATGCCTCACGCGGACGTGGACAGGGCGCGTCAGCGCCGTGAACAGCTCAACGCCTACGCCGACGCCATGAACCGGCGGCG
Source organism: Streptosporangiaceae bacterium (assembly GCA_036824445.1). GTDB lineage: Bacteria > Actinomycetota > Actinomycetes > Streptosporangiales > Streptosporangiaceae > UBA9676. The sequence continues at coordinate 5,445 of DAITAE010000087.1, forward strand.
CGACCCGCTCGGCTACTCGCTACACGACATCCTGGGGGTGATCGCCAACCTGGGCGCGGTCGCTGCCGCCCCCGCGACAGGTCTGGCACCGGTGGCGGACCTCACGGTGGAGGCGTTCGGCGAAATCAGGCGGGCCACGGCAGCCCTGGCCACGACGTGGCGGGCGGCCGCACAGGGGCAGTCGTTCGCCTGGCGTGGGGTAACCGAGCGCGGGCCGCTGGACGTCCCGCTCTACGAGGCAGCATCCGCCCTCGAGACGCTGGCCGGGCTGGCCCGCGTCAACGAAACGCTGGCCGAGGTCACCGGGCTGACCCGCCCGTCCGACGCCGACGCCCTCGCCGGGCTTCTCAGCCATCTGCTGACGTGGCCGCTGAGCCTCCCGGACGAGTGGCTGACGGCGGGCACGCTCGATGCGGTGGACCCGACGGTTTCCCAGCTCGCCGCCGCGCTCAGCGAGATCGCCGCCCGCGAGGACCAGGCGACGCGGGCCGCCGGAGTTCCCTGGTCGGCCCTTCCGCACCATGACAAGCTCCCCGCGATCGACGGCGCGGCCATTGCCGGGCTCTCACCCGCCAGCGCCGACGCCGGCGGCCTGACCGCCGAGCAGATCGTGGGGTTTTCCCGGGCATTCGCGGCGGATGCGGACATGCTGGCCGAACGCCTGCGGACGCTGTCCGGCCTCGCCAGCAGGCTCGGCCTGCGGGCTCCCGCTACCTTCGGCGAAGCCGCTGATCTGCTCGCGATCGCCCAGCTGGCACGGGAGCCAGACCGTCCAGAACGCGGGTGGCTGTCCAGCCCGGGTCACCAGGCGGCGCGCGAAGCCAGGCGCGATCTCTCCGACGCCTACCACGCGCTCGCGAAGGCGGAAGCCGACGCCAGCGCCTACTACACCCCCGAGGCACTGCACGAGGACGTGTACGGGCTGGCGCACAGGTTCGAGAACGAACATCGCCGCCTGGGCAAGCTGTCCCCGGGCTACCGGGCCGACAAGAAAGTCATCGCCACCTTCACCAAAGACGGGACCGACAGGGAAGCGGCGCTCCAGCAGCTCGCGCTGGCCGTGGCCTGGAAGCGTGCCGCGCAGGCCCTCGCCTCCGCCGAGGCCAGCTGCGCCCCGCTGCTCGGCCGGTACTACGCGGGCAGGACGACGGACTTCGACCGGCTCGACCGCGCGCTCTCCCATGCCGCCAACGCCGTGCGGAGGGCGCGCGGGCAGGATCTCTGGAAGGCCGCCGACCACATCGCCTCCGATGCGGTGCCCGACCCGGCAATTACCGGCATCGCGGCCGAGGTGCGCCAGGACCTGTCCGCCTGGCAGGCGGGCCTGGCACCTGCGCCCATGACCGCCGCCCGCCCGGCACTGCTGAACGGCACGATCGCCGCGGCGGTCGGGTGGCTGCGGGCCCATCTGGCACCGCTGCACGCCGCTAGCGCGTTCACCCGAGAGGTCAGCGAGGTTGTGGGCCGACCGCTGACGTTCCAGCAGTCCCGGCACCTGGTGGCCTTGCGGGAGGCGGCTGACTCGGCGCGCCAGCGGCTGACCGCGCAGCATACGGCGTTTCACGATGTGTGTGGTGACCTGTACGCGGGGGCCGAGACCGATATGGCGGCACTCCAGGCCGCGCTCGACTGGGCACGGCGCCTGCGTGCGATGATCACCGGCGGGACCGCCCCGCTCACCCCGGCCCACCTCAAGGCGGCCGAGAGCGCCGTACTAACGCCTCAGCTGGCCGTGGCAGCCGAAACATGGCGCCGGGCCAGGGACGCCGTGATGGCGGCGTTCGGCCCGGACCGCCGCCGGGAACTCGCTGCCGAGCTCGACGACTACGCGGGCACCGCTCAACTCCTCGAGGCCATGTTCGATGACACCAGCGGGCGGGATGAATGGCACGGCTACCAGGCAGCCCGCGCATCGCTGGCCGCTTATGGCCTGGATACGGCCGTAGATTTCTGCATCGCCGAACACGTCGAGCCCGCACAGGTGCCCGGGGTGATCGAGCGGGCCATCTTGCAGGAGTGGGCTGAGCATCACCTCAGGACCGATCCTGCCCTCGCCACGGTTCGGGAGGCGGACCGGGCGGAGCTGGTCAGGGAGTACCAGGAGCTGGACGGGGCCCTGCTTGCCGCGGCGACGGGGGACATCATCCGCGCGTGCAACGCGCGGCGCCCGCGCGGCGACACCGGCGAGGCGGCCGTCATCCGCGAGGAAGCGGAAAAGAAGCGGGGCCACCTGCCGGTCCGTGTTCTCATCGAGCAGGCCCGCCATGTCTGCCAGGCGATCAAGCCGTGCTTCCTGATGTCCCCGCCGACGGTCAGCCAGTACCTGCCGCCCGGCCTGCACTTCGATGTCGTCATTGTGGACGAGGCCAGCCAGGTCAGCCCGGCCGACGCCATCAGCTGCATCTACCGCGGGCGTTCCCTGATCCTCGCCGGGGACCGGCGGCAACTGCCCCCGGCCGGCTTCTCCGGTGACGCCGCACCGGACGAGCAACCGGATGGGCCCGCGGAAGCCCCCGATCGCCGGTCGGTCCTCGACCTCGCGAAGGAATCCGGCGCGTACCGGAACCTCGCCCTGCGCTGGCACTACCGGTCCCGGCACGAGGCACTGATCGCGTTTTCCAACGCCGAGTTCTACGAGGGGCGCCTGGTCACCTTCCCCAGCAGGCACGGCAACGTGGCGAACGCCGGCGTCGAGCTGTTCTGGGTCGAGGGGACCTACCTGAGGGCGACCTCACGGGACAACCCGGACGAGGCGGCGCAGGTGGCCGAACGGGTCATCCACCACTACGACGCCCGCCCAGCCCTCAGCCTGGGCGTGGTGACGCTCAGCGAAGCACAGGCCGACGCCATCGCGACCGCCGTCGGCAGAGCCCGGCTGCACCGCCCGGACCTGGACAGATTCTTCGCCGACGACCGGCTGCGAGGGTTCTTCGTCAAGAACATCGAAGAGGCCCAGGGCGACGAACGGGATGTCTTGATCCTCTCCATCGGCTACGGGCCGGACGAGAACGGGCAGGTCGCGATGGACTTCGGCCCGCTCAGCAGGCAGGGAGGGTGGCGCAGGCTCAACGTCGCCATCACCCGCGCCCGGTACCGCAACGAGATCGTCAGCAGCGTCCGGGCCACCGACATCCCGGCATCGGCTGCCAGCGAAGGGCTGAGGTACCTGCGCCGTTATCTCGACTACGCCGCCCGTGGCGCTGCCGCGCTCGCGCCCGTCAGCAGCGCCGGCGGTGATGCCGAATCCCCGTTCGAGGACTCCGTTATCAAGGTCATCCGCTCCTGGGGATACGGCCTCACCCCGCGAGTCGGCACCGCTGGGTACCGCATCGACATCGGCATTCACTACCCCAGCCATCCCGGCGTGTACGCCCTCGGCGTCGAATGCGACGGTCACCAGTACCACTCCGCCAGGGCCGCCCGCGACCGCGACCGGCTTCGTGAGCAGGTGCTCCGGGACTTGGGCTGGAACCTGCACCGCATTTGGGGCGCAGCGTGGTACCACGACCGCGACGGCGAAGAACGCAGGCTCCTGGCGGCAATCGAGCACGCGATGGCCGCACCACACGACGGGATGCCCGGTGGCGCCACCAAGGCCGAAGAGGTGGCCCGGCCCGTTGCCCAGACCGAGGCGGCCCAGCCCGTTGCCCAGACCGAGGCGGCCCATCTCCGAACTCCGCCGTAACGGGAGCAGTAGCGCCGCCCTATCCTTGCTTCGTGCGCCTGGTCTCGCTGCTGCCCTCGGCGACCGAGATCGTCTACTCGCTCGGCCTGGGCGAGGACTTGGTCGGGGTCACGTTCGAATGCGATGAGCCACCGGCCGCCCGGACGGAGAAGACGGTCGTCGTGGGCGGCCGGGATACCCGGGGGATGACCCCGGGCGAGATCGACAGCTACGTGCGCGCGCAACTGGCCGCCGGCGCGGACCTGTACACGCTGCACGCGCAGGCCCTCGCGGATCTGCGGCCCGACTTGATCCTGACCCAGGACCTGTGCCGGGTGTGCGCGCTGCCGTCCGGTCATGTCGAAGACGCCCTGGGCTACCTGGGGTGCCGGGCCGACGTGCTGTCGCTCGACCCGCACACGCTCGACGACGTGCTGGGCTCGATCCTTGCGGTGGGGCGGCGGACCGGCGTATCGGAGCGCGCCACCCGACTGGTGGGCGACCTGCGCGCCCGGCTTGCCCGCGTTGCGGCGGCGGTCGCCGGGCGGCGCCGCCCCAAGGTCGCGGTGATCGAATGGGTAGATCCGCCGTTCACCGCGGGGCACTGGATACCCGACCTCGTCAGCGCGGCGGGCGGCCGGCCGGTCGCCGCGCGCCCTGGTGCCCCGTCGGTCCCGACGAGCTGGGCCGCCATCGCCGCAGCGGCGCCCGACGTCGTCGTCGTCGCGCCGTGCGGTTATCACCTGCCGGGTGTGATCGAGCAGGCGCGGGCCGCCGTCCAGGCGCTGCCCGGCACACCGGTCTGGGCGATCGACGCGGATGGCATCGTGGTCCGGCCGGGGCCCCGGCTGGTGGACGGCGTTGAGGCCATGGCGGCGATACTCCACCCCGATGCCGTGCCCGCCGCGCCGCCCGGCGCCGTGCATCAGGTCACCGCGCCCAGCTGATCTCGCTCGTGGCGATCACGTTGCCGGCGGGGCCGGCCGGTCTGGATGTTGAGGAGCCGCCAGCCCGCGCGTGGTGCCCTACAGACAGGCCAGTTGGCGGGTGTTCTCTGGGCTGCGCAGGCGCATCGGGGCCGACGACGAGGACCTCGCTCCGGCGGTCACGGGTGCCTGGGCCTGGCGAGCATCACCACGTCCGCCCCGGGTTCAGCCGCGTCCGATTGGATGACAAACCAGCGACAAATGATCAAGGGCCGACCGCCGCGGACAGCGATCAAGCCCTTGACCTGCTACTTCGGTGAGTAGCCCCGACCGGATTTGAACCGGCGCTACCGCCTTGAGAGGGCGGCGTCCTGGGCCGCTAGACGACGGGGCCAGCCACTGCACGGTAGCGTACGCGGCCGAGCCGCGCCAAACGGAACGGCCCGGCCCGGCCGCAGCACGCCCGGCCAGGGGTGCCCGTGACGGGCGGCAGCTGGGCCGCCGCATGGTTGCCCCTGGACTGGGTAGCTGCCTGCGCATGTTGGCATTCATCGTCATCTTGCTCATCATCGGCCTGATCGCTGGCGCCATCGCCCGGCTGCTCCTGCCCGGCCGGGACCCCATCGGGCTACTGGGGACGATCGTGGTCGGCGTGATCGGGTCCTTCCTCGGGGGATTCCTGCAGAACCTGCTCTTCCACCACACGCTGTCGATCCACCGGCTCCACCCGGCGGGCATCATCGGCTCGATCATCGGCGCGTTCATCGTCCTGCTTCTCGTGCGCGTGTCCGGGCACGAGCGCGGGCGCAGCCGACGTCGCTACCGGAGCCGGATCTGAATCCCTGAGAAGACGGCTGCCAGCCTGATCGGCCGGTCTTACGCACGCTTGGCCGGCTGGGGTACCAGGACTCGAACCTAGACTAACGGGGCCAGAACCCGTCGGGCTGCCAATTACCCCATACCCCATCGGAGCGGGCCTCCGGGCCCGTTCCGCGCCCGTGAAGTCTAGCCGAAGGCGACCCGGCGGCCAAAGCGCGATGAGGGCGTCCGCAGCCGCTGGCTGGGCCACCACCGGCACGATTATGCGGGGCCGACGCCACCGCCGCCGGGGTTCCCGCCACCGCCCGCGCTGCCGCTCTGAGCGCCATCACCACCGGCCGGGTTGCTGCCAGGATCATCGCCGCCGGCGGCGATAACGCGCGCCGTGGCCAGGCGGGAGAGCGTCCGGTCCCGGCCGAGCAGCTCGATCGACTCGAACAGCGGCGGCCCCACGCGCCGGCCGGTGACCGCCACCCGCAGCGCCCCGCCGAACGCCGCCCGCGGCTTAAGGCCCAGCCCAGCCACGAGCGCCGTCTCCAGTGCGGACTTGATCGCCTCCCACGTCCAGGGCGTGAGCCCGGCCA
>DAITAE010000088.1:0-11436 GCA_036824445.1 Streptosporangiaceae bacterium
CGCCCTAATCAGCGCTCGGGCCCGGGCCTCGTCAGCGCTTGGACCCGGGCCTCAACAGCGCATGGACCCGGGCCTCATCAGCGCCGGCCGCCGACCCATCAGCGCCTCGCGCGGCCGCGGGCCGCCGACCAGGGAGGGCGGTGAGCCGCTCGCTTTGGGGGGGGAGAGTCGGGCGGCTCACCGCCAGCGGTAGACCGGCCGCCAAGCCCGGGCGCGGGCCCGGCAGGCCGCCTACGCGTCCTGGGAAGAATCGGCGTCTTCGGTCTCCGGCTCGTCAGGTACGGCCGGGAACTGGTGCGGCAGGCAGCGCTCATAAGCCCGGACGGTCTCCTGGCCGATCCGATCCCAGGAGTAGCGGGACCTGGCCCGGTCCACTGCCGCGATGCTGAACGCGTCGAGCTGCATCGGGCTGGCAAGCAGCTGCCGTATCCGGCGGGCGAGCAGTGACGGCTGGCCGGGCGGAACCAGAATGCCCGTGGTCCCGTCGATGACCGCGTCGCCGACCTCGCCCATGGCCGCCGCGGCGACCGGTGTGCCGCACGCCATCGCCTGCAGCGCCACCGAGCCGAACGGGTCCTCCCACACCCCGCTCAGCAGCAGGTCCGCGGAGCGGAGCAGCGCGGGCAGGTGCGTTCTGCTGACGTCCCCGGTGAAGGTGATCCGGTCGATCACACCCAGGTCCCGGGCCAGCCCGGCCAGGAGCTGGTTGGCCGGGTCCGCCTCGGGGCCCGAGCCGGAAGGCCCGCCCGCGATGAGCAGTTCCGCCGCCGGTACCTCAGCCAGGGCACGGATGACGACACCCAGCCCCCGCTCCGCGTCCGACTGCCGGACCGCGAGCAGCCGCGGCCGCCCGTTCCGCTTGGCGGTCGGCCCGTCGGGGGCGAACAAGCCCGTGTCGACCCCCCACGGCACCACCCGGATCGAGGCCCGGGGGACGCCGAGGCCCGCCAGCTTCGTCATCTGCTCGGACGACGTCGCCAGCACCGCGTTGGCGTTGCGCGCGAGACAGACCTCCAGCCGGATCCGGGCCAGCTCGTGCCCGGTGTCTGGCCGACGGCTGTCGCCACCCCTGCGGCGGGTGCCACCTTGACGGCGGTCCCCACCCTGGCTGCGGGCGCGACCCTGGCCGCGGGCGCCATCCTCGCCGCGGGTTGCGGTGGATCCACCGCCCGGACGCGACGTTTCCGCCGGGCGGTGGAGGTCATCGGTCTGCAGCGCGCCCAGGGAATGGAACGTCTGCACGACGGGCAGGTTCAGGCCGCGCGCGCCGGCCAGTGCCGCGAGCCCGGTGGTCCAGAAGTGAGCGTGGGCGATGTCGGGCGGATCCTGCCGCCAGCGGCGAGCCAGATGATCGCTGAACGCCGGGATATCCATGGCCGCCTCGCCGCGAGACGCCCGGTCACGGGCTCCGGCGGGCAGGTGCTCGACGGTCACCCCCGAAGCAAGGCTGGCCTTCCGCGGCAGCTTGGGAGAGTCTTTTGGTGCGTAGACGGTCACCTGGTGCCCCAGCCGGGCAAGTGCGTCGGCGAGGGAGGTGACACGCTGGCCGCCGGGGCCAGCGCCCGAGCTGGGCGAGCTGGACTGCGAGGCGACAAAGGCGATCCTCATCACGAGCCTCCTACGGGCTGCCGTTGGGGATCGGCGCGTCACGCTGGGAGTGCTGGTGAGACCGGCCGCCAGGCCATGAAAAAGGCACACCTCAGCGATCACGCCGTACGGGCGTGAAGGTGTGCCTGCGTCGTAGACACGCAGTTGCGTTTGTTCCCCGGGCACGCCGCGCTAAACATCGGCTCTCCGGGTCCTGCCCGGCCTCCGCTCCAGGTTCTGCGCGCACGGGCGTCAGCCGCCGCGAGTAACGTGCGCCACGCCGGGTAGTGGCGACCTCCGGCGGCCAGGCAGAGCAGCGAAAACGGGTCCCGGAGGGGGCCAGCTGCTGGCCCGCCTCGCCGGCCTGAGCGACGGCGCCGGGGACGCCTGACCGGGCGCATGGCAGCGACGGCTCCCGCGGCTGCTGGCGGGTGCCTGACTCCCGGCCGGGTGGCAAGATGGGGGAAGGTGGCCATGCTGGCCAGCCGCGTCTTCCTCACCCGGCGGTCGGAGGTGACCGTGGCCAACCCGGACCTCGCTCGCGAGGCCGCTGACCTGCTAAGCATCGCGGACAAATCACGCTCGCGGTCGCTCGGCGAGCTCGCCGCACTCGCGTCGAGGCAGGTCCCCGCGTGCTCCGGCGCTACCGCCACGCTATGGCGGGACGGCGAGCCGCTGATCATGGCCGCAACCCACCCCGACGTCTCCAACCTGACCGAGGTGGAGCTGGCGTCGCACCGCGGCCCGGAGACCACCGCGCTGGCCACCGGAGAGACCGCCCATTGCCCGGACACGCTGGAGGAGGAGCGCTGGCCCGAGTACGCTCAGGCGGCGCTGTCCTGCGGAGTGCGCTGCTCGGTCGCGCTGGCGTACCGGCCGGGGCCCGAGGCGGTCACCCTGTCCCTGTTCGGGGCGAGGCCACGGGTCCTGGATCCCGGCCAGGTCCCGCTGGCAGAGCTGCTCGTCGCCGCGGGCGGAGCGCTGGTGGACAACGTGTCCCAGTTCGGCGGCGCCCGCCGGGCCGCGCTGCAGTTCCGCGACGCCGCCCAGTCCAGGGCGGTCGTCGATCAGGCGAAGGGCATCCTGATGAACACGCTGGGCTGCAGCGCCGACGAGGCACTGGACCGGATGCGGCAGATCTCCCAACAGGGCAACATGAAGGTCACCGAGGTTGCCAGCAAGATCATCGACTCGGGACAGTCGGGGCTGGACTGACCAGATGCCACACCCAGACGGGAGCGTGTCAACGCGGAAGGAACTCGCCGACCTGACGGCGCGCCGCGACGCACTCCGCCAGGCCGCCACACTGGGAGGCACCGACCTCCGCCCGACGCTGGACGCGGCTCTGGCCGAGCTCGATGCCGCTATCGACGCGCTCGCGGCGGTCCAGGACGTCAGCGAGGACGGGCCACCGGACGAGGCGGCCCTGGACGCGCTGCACGCCGAGCGGCGGACGCTGCGCGCGCTCTTCCATGACGCGCCGGTGGCGCTGATCCTCGTCGAACGCGACGGCACCGTCCGGCGGGTCAACCAGGCAGCCGGTGAGCTCCTGGACACGGGCATCGGCTATGCCACCGGGCGGCCCTTCACGGCGTTCGTGGACATGCCCTCGCGTGCCGCCGTGGACAGCCAGCTGGCCGCGGTCGTCCGGACCGGGAAGCCCAGGCAGGTGCGGTGTGAGCTGCTGACCGGGACCGGTACCACCGAATGCGAGCTCATCGCGGGACTGGCCCGGCCGCGGGGGGACGAGGATCAGCTCGTCGTCGCCGTCCGCGAGGTGGGGCCGCCGTCGCCGCGCGGCGGCCGGGCAGGCACCGGGACCCGCAAGAAAGCCGGGCGAGCGGAGGCCGTCAAGGACGTGCCGCCCCCCCTCGTCGCGGCTATGACCCGGCGGCTGGACCTGATGACGGCGGTCTCCAGGCTGCTCCTGGAAAATGCGCCGCTGAACGAGACCATCGCGCTGCAGCGCTGTGCCAGGCTGCTCGCCAGCGAACTGGCGGCGCTGGTCATCGTGGACGTGGCCAGGGGGCAGCGGCTCCGGCGGCAGTACGCCGTGGGCGGCGAGGACCAGCCTTCCGCGGAACTCGCCCGGACGGTGGCGGCACAGGACCCGCAGCCGGGCTCACTGCCGCATACGGTTCACGACACGGGCAGTTCCCAGCTGATCACGCGTGCGGAGGATGCGAGCATCCTCGGCACAGGCCCGGACGGCGTCCCGTTGCTGATGCAGCTGGGGGCGACGTCGGTGCTGAGCGTCCCGCTCTCCGACGGCGAGCGCTGTTATGGCGCGCTCACCCTGGCCCGCCACCCCAGCGCGGGGCAGTTCGAGATGGCCGATCTCGGGCTGGTCGAGGAGATCGGTGAGCAGCTCGCGCTGGCGATCACGATGGACCGGAAGGTGCGGCAGCACAGCCAGGTGGCCGACGCGCTGCGGTACAGCCTGCTGCCCCGCGAATTGCCCGGCGTGCCCGGCGTCGAGGTCGCCACCACCCACCTGGCCGCGACCGAGAACCCGGAGGTCGGCGGGGATTTCTTCGACGTGTACCGCACATCCTCCGGCTGGGGGATGGCCATCGGCGACGTGTGCGGCCGCGGCGATGGCGTGGCGGAGGCGAGCGCCGCGGCCCGGCACGCCATCCGGGTCGTCGCGCACTCCACCCACGATCCCGGCGACGTGCTCAACACGGCGAATCAGATCGTCCTTGCCGAGGAGTTCAGCGGCCGCTTCGTCACGGCCTGCGCCGCCCACGTCCGGTGGAAGGATGAGTCGCTGGAGGTGACGCTCGGCAGCGCCGGGCATCCGGCCGCATTGCTGCTGCGCCGCGACGGCGAGCTTCGCCAGCTCCGCGGCGGGGGGCTGCCGCTGGGTATCTTCCCCGACGCCGGGCCCGCGCTCGAGCAGCACGATCTGTCCGCGGGCGACACGCTCATCTTCTACAGCGACGGGCTCGCCGACGCCCACCGGCCGGGCCAGGGTTACTTCGACGACCAGCTCCCGGGCGAGGTAGCGGCCCTGGCGGGACGGACGCCGGACCAGATCCTCGCCCGGATCCAGGAGGTGGCGGTGGAGTTCTGCCAGGGCAAGGTGCGCGACGACATCACCATGCTGGCGCTCCGAGTGGTCGAACCGCCCGGCACGCGTGGCCCATCCGGCACGTCCTAGGCGCGCCGGCCGACGGCGCGGGTCATGGCTGCGAGTCGCCCTGGCGTGCCGCGGTTTCCTCCTCGTCGTTCTCGAGCAGGCGGTCGCGCAGGTACCGCAGCGCCCGGGCGAGCAGCCGGGAGACATGCATCTGCGAGATGCCGAGCCGTTCGCCGATCTCGGCCTGGGTCATGTTGCCGTAGAAGCGCATGGTCAGGATCCGCTGCTCGCGTTCCGGCAGATCGCTCCAGTGGGTGAGCACGGATTCCATGTCGAGGGTGTGCTCGACCTGCGGGTCCTCTTGCCCGATCAGCTCGGAGAGGGTTGCGGGGTCCTCCTGGCCGTACAGCGGGGCGTCCAGCGAGTGGGAATGGAAGACCATGTCGGCCCGCTGGGCGTCGTGCAGATCGTCGAGGCTCACGCCCAGGTGGCGTGCCATCTCCTCATCCCGGGGAGAGCGGCCCAGGTCCTGGGCGAGTTCCCCGCGTGCCCGGCGGACCTGCAGCAGCAGCTCCTGCGCGGACCGCTTGACGTGGATCTGCCAGCGCTTGTCCCGGAAGTGCCGCTTGATCTCGCCGCTGACACACGGCTGCGCATACGCGGCGAGGTTCTGACCCAGCGCGGGATCGAAGTTGTTGATCGCCTTGAGCAGGCCGACGTAGCCGGCCTGCATCAGGTCCTCGACCGGCTCGGGACTGTCCCGGTAGCGGTGCACGCACCCGCGGACCAGGGACTCGTAGCGGATGACGATCACTTCGCGGGCGGCTGCCCGCAGCTCGTCGTCTTCGTCATCTGCCCGGATCAGGGCGAGCAGGTCGCTGTCGTCGCGCTCGACAAGCGCCACAGCAGGTGTCGTGGCCGCGGCGATGGTCATCACAGCCTCCGTACGCAGGGGGACCGACGGACGAGGGGTTCGTGCCCTCTGGACGGCGGATAAACATCTGGCCCCGCGATGCGGCCGCATCCTGCGGATCCGCTTGGCCCGCGCCCTCAGGCGCGGCGGAAAGGCTCGGCAACCGCCGCGCGCAGCTCCATCCCCAGCCCGGGACGGCCCGGGTCGGGGCGGAGCATCCCGCCGCCGGCCCGGGGAGCACGGCCGGGGCCCGCCCGGCCCCGGCCGTGCCGGTTCCCCTGCACCGATCCCCTACCGGGCACGCTGCGCTCCAAACACCCGCATCCCATCCGTCGTGCCGTCGGCTCTCCATCGCGCCCCGGGAGTGCCGATTCTCCATCTCGTATCGGGCACGCCGGGCCCGGCGGCCCGGCCTCATGCCAGGCACAGACCCTCCGTTTGTGACCGATGCGCACGGGTAGCCGGTGACGTCGGAGGAGGTGAAGGGGGCCAGCCGCGCAAGGCCACGATCGCGACCACGCTCGTGAGCGACAAGATCGGGCAGCTCACGTCGCAGCCGGGTGCTTCCCCACCGCCGCTCCCCGCGACCCGTTAACGTGGTGATCATGACACTGGTAGTCCGATAACCGGAGTGAGGGGCACATGACCGGGGGCTTGCGGCCCAGCGAAACCGAGGCCGAACGCAATGACCGGAACCTGGCCGAACTGCTCCAGGAGCTGCGGGTGGCTGGGCTTGGCGTCCAGATGATCTTCGGTTTCCTGCTCGCGATCCCCTTCGCCAGCAAGTTCTCCGCGCTTGGGACCGGCCAGCGCACGCTCTACGTGGTGACGCTGGTACTCGCCGCCGTCGCCACGGCCCTGCTGGTGGGGCCGGTTGCTTACCACCGGCTGGTCTTCCGGCGCAACCTGAAGCGGCACCTGATCGGGGCCGCCAACGTGATGGCCATCCTGGGGCTGGCCACAGTGGGCCTGACCGTGTCCGCCGCCGTCGTGCTGGTCCTCAGCTACGTTGCGCGCGGGCTGCCCACCGTGCTGCTCGGCGTCTTCGTCGTCGGCCTCTTCGCCGGGCTGTGGTTCGTCTTCCCGCTCACCCGCCACTGGACCAGCCAGCCGGAATCGCCGGAATCGCCTCCCGCACCGCCGGGACCGCGTGGCACCTGACCCGGGGCTCCGCGCGCACGGCGCCGGCCTCGATATGGGCCGTTAAGGTGGGACGATGAGTGAGCCGCCCGTGCCCGCCGACCCGCGTCAGCTGCGGGCCGCCGACGCCGACCGCGACCGGACCGCCGAGATGCTCCGCCGGGCGGCGAGCGAGGGCCGGATCACCTTCGACGAGCTCGACGAGCGGATCAGCCGGGCCTACGCCGCCAAGACTTTCGCCGACCTGGAGGCCGTGACCAGCGACCTGCCGGGACCGGGCGTGAAACCCCCGGCGCCGGCCACGGCGCGCTATCAGCCGCCGGAGGTTCCCGCCGGCACCCATCCGACGTCGTTCTCTGTCGCGATCCTGAGCGGTGCCAAGCGCGCCGGGCCCTGGCTCGTGCCGCCGGCCTACACCGCGGTGGGCATCCTGGGCTCCGTCGAACTCGACCTCCGGCACGCCAGGTTCACAGCGGCCGAAGTCACGATCCGGGCGTTCTGCCTGTGTGGCAGCGTCAGCATCACCGTGCCCGACGATATGGATGTCGATGTCTCCGGCATCGGCTTCATGGGCAGCTTCGACCATCACGCGAGCGGCCCGGGCGTGCCCGGTGCCCCGCGCCTGCGGATCGTCGGGTTCGCCCTGCTGGGGAGCGTCGACGTCAGGCGCAAGCCGGCCCAGCGGGACCGCCCGGAGCTGCCCAGCGCCTGACCGCGCAGCACGGAACCGGATCCGTCCGCCAGCACCAAACCGGGACGGGCCGGTCATCTCCTGCTGTTCGGTCAGCCGAGCCGCTCGCGGCCGGACGGCTCGTCCCAGTCGGCGAGATGCGGCTCAACCTTGATCCGCCACGGCCCGTCGTTGAGAAAGCTCGGCTTGGGCCCGCGGGTGAGGCCGCCGAACGAGGCGAAGTCCGTCGTGTCGCGGAAGGCCGGGCGCTCGTAGAGGTCCCGGGCATAGGCCCACAGGTTGGGGAAGTCGGTCAGGCGCCGCTCGCTGACGCCGGCCATCGGGTTGTAGCCGGTGTCGAAGCGGGCCAGGGTCGGCCACAGCCGGACGTCAGCCTCCGTGAGCCGGCCGCCGAACAGCAGCCTGCGGTCGGCCAGGCGCCGGTCGAGTTCCTCCAGCGCCGCGATCATGGCCCGCCGCAGTTCCTCGTAGTCGGCCTCGGTGGCCGCCCCGGCCACCCGGTAGGGGCCGTCGTTGACGGTCTGGTAGACGTGCACGTTCAGGGCGTCGATCTCGGCCCGGAGCGGCTCCGGATACAGGTCCACCGAGCTGTCCGCCCAGGCACCGAACGCGGTGCCGAGGTCGATCGTGATGTCGGGGAAATTGTTGCTGACGATCTTCCCGGTCGCGCGGTCCCACAGCACCGGCACCGAAACATGGCCGTCGTAGCCGGGCTCGGTCGCCTCATACGCCTGCGCGAGGAACGTGAAGCCGTTGACCGGGTCGGCCCCGCGCCGTTCCCGGAACGCCCAGCCGCGGCCGTCGCGCACGTCGTCGACGTAGGACAGCGAGACCACGTCGTCCAGGCCCATCAGCTTCCGCACGATCGCGGTCCGCTGCGCCCACGGGCAGCCCCAGGAGATGTAGAGATGGTAGCGACCGGCCTCGGCCGGGATCCCACTCGATCCGTCCGCGGTGATCCGGCCCTGGAACCGGTAGCGCGGACGCCGCCACTCTTGCCCGTGGTCGAAACCGCGGCCGGGCCCGTACTGGCCGTAGGCGCCGTAGTCGACGGGGCTCGCATACCGCGGAGCCGGGGTGCCAGTGGGAGCGGACGTCGTCATGATCGTGCCTCCGGGTTCGCTAATCGTCTTACCCGTCATTGGTTCTGTTTCCCGCCCTCATGGGGGCACGAATCCGAGCCGTTCCGCGTTGCTCCGCGGCCCCGCCTACCCGGACGGGCCACCGAGGGTGGCAGGGGCGCCGTAGCGGCGGAGCACGTCCGGCACGGTCACCGTGCCGTCCTCGTCCTGGAAGTTCTCCATGATCGCGAGCAGGGCGCGGGCGGTCGCCCCGGTCCCGTTGAGCGTGTGGACGAACTCGAGCTGGCCGCCGCGGCGGAACCGGATGTTCAGCCGCCGGGCCTGGTAGTCGGTGGTGTTCGAGCACGATGTGATCTCGCGGTAACGGCCCTGGGCCGGGAACCACGCCTCGATGTCGTACTTCTTGGCCGCCGAGGCGCCCAGGTCGCCCACCGCGATGTTCTGCACCCGGTACGGCACGCCCAGCGCCTGGACGATCTCCTCCTCGTGCGCCAGCAGCTCGTCATGGATCTCCCGGGACTGCTCCGGCACGCAGTAGACGTACATCTCCACCTTGTCGAACTGGTGGACGCGGAACATGCCGCGGGTGTCCTTGCCCGCCGCCCCGGCCTCGCGGCGGAAGTTGGTGCTGAACGCCGTGTACCGGGCCGGCAGCTGCGACTCCTCGAGCCGCTCGTCCATGTGGATGCCGGCCAGCGCCACCTCGGACGTACCGGTCAGGTACAGGTTGTCCTTCTCCAGCCAGTAGAGATTGGACTCCTCGTTCGGCAGGAACCCGGTCCCGTACATGGCCCGCTCCCCCGCCAGCACCGGCCCCAGCACCGGCAGGAACCCCTTGCCGGCCAGCCGGTCGAGGACGAACCGGTACAGCGCCAGCTCGGCCAGGGCGACGTCCCCGAACCGGTAGGCGAACCTGGACCCGGAGAGCCGGGCGCCCCTGGCCATGTCGATCCAGCCGCGCGGCGAGCCGAGATCGGTCGCGTCGCGCGGGGTGAACCCGAACGACGGCCGCTCGCCGCAGGTGCGCAACGTCTGCGCGTCCTCCTCGGCCATGCCGTCGGCCGCGGTCGGGTCGGGCAGGTTCGGGATCCTGTCCAGCAGCGCCTTGCGCTCGTGGTCGGCCCCCGCCAGCTCGGCCTGCGCCTCGGCGAGCTCGCTTGCGAGGCGCCGCAGGCCGGCTATCTCGTCGGGGCCGGGCGGCCCGGCCCTGGACGACCTCTTCTGCTCGGCGCGCAGGGTCTCGGATCGTTCGGTCAGCTCACGCCACCGGGCGTCGGCGGCGAGCAGCACATCAAAATCTTCTGCCGCACCGCGGCGGGCCAGCGCGGCCCGGTAGCGGTCCGGCTCCAGCCGGGCAGCCTTAAGGTCAATCACCGGCGTGATTCTAGCGGTGAGCGGCCCCGCGGACCGACTCGTCCGCGGGTGTCAGCTCGGCCAGGGGGGCGGATGGCCGGCTGGGCCGGGTCGCCAGCACCGAGCCGGCCAGGATCAGCACGAACGCGGCCACGATCTCAAGGGTCAGCGGCTCGCCGAGCACCGCCACCCCCAGGGCGACGGCCACCGCCGGGTTGACATAGGTGATCACGACGGCGCGGGCCGGGCCGACCTCGGCGATGAGCTTGAAGAACAGCAGGAACGCGAGCGCGGTGCAGATGACACCCAGGGCCGCGAGCGAGCCGAGCACCTGCGCCGACGGGACCGCTGCGGGCCAGGTGAGGGCCGCGGCCGGGGCGTAGACGATCGCGGCGAAGCTCAGGCAGAACGCGTTGACGCCCAGGCCCGGAAGCTCGCTGAGCTTGCGGTTGACGATGAGCGGGCCGGTCGCGTAGCACACGGCGACGATTATGACCTCGGCCACCGACCAGGCGTCGCCGCTGAGCGCGTCCCGCCCGCCGAGCACCGCCACCCCGGCCAGCCCGATCAGCAGCCCTGCCCAGCGGGTCACGGTGAGGCGCTCCGTGCCGCCGGTCACCCGGGCCAGCACCACGCCGATGATCGGCACCGAGGCGACGAGGAGGCCGGTCATCGAGCTCGACAGGTGCCGCTCGGCGTCAGAGAGCAGCGCCCACGGAATAATCATCTCGACGATGGCGAAGACCACCAGCCACCGCCAGTGCCGCCACAGTCCCGCGATCTGGCGGCGCCGGATGGCAAGCGGCAGCAACAGCGCCGCGGCGACCGCCAGCCGGGTGAACACCAGCACGGGTACCGAGACCCCGCCGTCCGCCACCTTGATGAACAGGTAGGGCATTCCCCAGATGACGCTCATGAGCGCGAACAGCACCCAGCCACGGCGGCTCACCGCAGCCTCCTCTCGCTAGCCACTTCTTGCAGGCACCAGGTATGCCGCGCGTCGACCGAACGGCGTCCCGCCACGTCAACAGGAAGACGTCCCCGCCACGTCCCGCGGGAGGTCATCCCGTCATGTCAACCGGAAGCCGTCCCGCCGCCTTCCCGCCGGCGGTGGTGGGTTCCGCGCCGGCGGCCCAGGGGGTGGCTGCGTGGCGCCGGTCCGTGCCAGCCTGGACGCGTGGGGCGAAAGGCCCGGTTACGCTCGCAAGCATGCGGTACGCGCCCAGCGCAGGCGGGAGGAACGGTGACGCTGACCGGCACGGGCGGTGAGAGCGGTGACGCGAAGGGCGTGACCGCCCGCCCGGAGCGCGATCCTGGGACCCTCGCCGCCCCTGAGCCTCAGCCGGCCGGCCCAGCCGGCCCGGAACCCAAGCCGGCCGCCGCGGAGCCCGCCCCAGCCACCCCCGAGCCGGCCCTAACCGCCCCGGAGCCCGCCCCAGAGCCCGAGCCGGCGGCCCCCGAGCCCGAGCCGGCGGCCCCGCCCGGCCCCGCCACCACCCCCGCGCGCCTGTGGCTGCCCGTGGCGCTGGCGGTGGCGCTGGCCGGCGGGCTGGCGCTGGCGGCGGCATTCCCGCCGGTTGGGATCTGG
>DAITAE010000602.1:0-3007 GCA_036824445.1 Streptosporangiaceae bacterium
GGTCGGCTACGGAATGTGAGCGCGGCCGGGGTCTCTCAGCGCTCGCAGGCACGCCGATCGCCGAATATTTGCAGGTCACGAGTCGGCTTGCGGATCTGACGAGGGCGCCCAGATCATTCTGTTCTGTCGCTGGGCATCTCGCTTGCCCGGTCGGTCCTGTCAGCTGCTGGGAGGTCGGTGTTTGCCGGAGGCGGCCCGGGGTGGGGCGCCGATGACGGCCCCGGCGTGCGCCCGGGCGGTGGGATCGCGCCGGGACTTGATCAGGCTGGCCACCGTGGTGATGGCCAGCACCACTGCTATCACGATCAGTGATGCCGCGGTGCTTATCTCCGGCACCCGGGGATCCAGCCCGTGAGCCCAGTGCAGGACCAGTTTCACGCCGATGAACGCCAAGATCAGCGCCAGGCCGCTGGACAGGTACACCAGGCGGTCGAGCAGGCCGGTCACCAGGAAAAACAGCGCCCGCAGGCCCAGCAGGGCGAACGCATTGGCCACGAAGACGATATAGGGCTGATCGGTGACGCCGAAGACGGCCGGGATCGAGTCCAGCGCGAACAAGATATCGGTGCCGCCGATGGCAATGAACACGATGAACAGCGGCGTGACCACCCGCCGCCCGCCCAAGCGGGCGATCAGCCGGCCACCGGCGTAGGTGTCGCTGACCGGCAGGATCCGGCGCGAGGCCCGGACCAGCGCATTGTCCTTGATGTCGGGGTCCTGGTCACGGTGGCGGAACAGCTGCACCGCGGTCCACAGCAGCAGCAGCCCAAAGATCAGGAACATGAAGGACAGCAGCGACAGCAGGGCCGCCCCGAGCGCGATGAAGACCGCCCGCAGGGCCAGGGCGGCGATGATGCCGAAGATGAGCACCCGCTGCTGGTGCTCGCGGGGCACCGCGAACGTCGCCATGATGATCACGAAGACGAACAGGTTGTCGACCGACAGGCTCTTCTCCACCAGGTACCCGGCGAAGTACTGGGCGCCATATCCCCACCCCACCAGGCCGGCGAATACCAGGCCAAAGACCCCCGCCACCGCGATGTAGAACGCCGACCAGACGGTGGCCTCCCGGTAGCCGACCGCGTGCGGGCGCACCGTGGCGAGCAGCAGGTCGAAGGCGAGCAACGCCACGATCACACCGACCGTCAGGACCCAGCCGAGCGCGGTCACCGCCACACCAGACCTCCAGATTGCGCGGCCTTCACCGACCATGTGCCGCCCCCGCCCCCGGTTGGCCTGCGCGTCGATTCACGATCATGCTCCAGGGGCCACCAGTCCATCTGAGCGTTAACCGCTGTACCGCTGCTACCCGACCTGGCTACCTGCCGGGCGTGAGGGTCGGCGTGGCCCTGGTGAGAGTCTGCTTCATGAAGAATGCGGGCCTGGTGATCCGGCAGTAGATGTAGCAGGCCACACCAACGACTGCGGGACCACCTCACGTGGGCGACGCGGGCGTTCGGCCCCAGGTCCGGGTGGGCGGGTTGAGACCGGCAAAGATATGTTCCGGAGTCAGCTGACCCGCTCAGCACGTTCCGTGGTGGAAGCTGCGGGAACGGCCGAGCCCGCGGGCGGGTCTGCTCGCGGGCGCGGGCGCGGTGCGCCTATCGGGCGGCAGAGGGCTTCTGAGGCGCGCATATTCTCCTGCTGGAGGTACCGGAGGACGTCGATCGCCCGGCGCAGGGCCGTCAGCGTCCATCCCGAATGTGCAGGGACTGGCCCCCGTGCGGCTGTCATCGCGATCACCTCATTGTGGTAAGCGGCCTGGCGATCAGGCCTTGCCTCCTGGATAGGCCGCCGATGCGGAGCGGCGATGTCCGGGCGATGGTGGACGGGTGGATATGCCGGGCGCATCCCCGGATGATCCGGGTCACGAGCGGGTCGACGGCGGGCAGGCAAGGATGGCGCACCCAGCTGCCGCCCACGCCCGGCCCGGGGTACCCATCACCGGCCACCGCGGCGGTGCCGGCGAGAAGCGCGGCGGCGGGCGAGCAGGCGATAGCAGATCACCGCGAGAGCGGCCCCGAAGATCAGCCACGGGGCCAGCACCAGCAGGTCGGCCGCGGTCACCCCGCCTCCACAACGTGTCGCACCATCTGTCAGGCCAAGGCCAGCAGATCGGGACGCACAGCGCGTGTAGCCGATGTGATAGCTACATGAAGGGCTTCCAGCCATGCCGCCGTGGTACGGCTCCTGACTGTCTTGGAGATCATGCAGTGCGGCTGCCAGAAAGCGGCCGATCGGGTGACTGGCCCGCCCCAGCGCTCACCTTAGCCGCCTCCACTCCCGGCCTAGTCATCGCCGACCTCGGCCTGCCAGATGCCGGCCCGGCCGCGGCGTTCGCCGCGGCCGACGTCACGCACCGGCTATCTCCACCCAGCCGCCACAGGTAACGCATCCGGGCTCCAACCTGCCTGGCTTTTCTGGGACCACAGGCCGCTCATGAAGCGGCCAGAGCAGATGCGCCGGCGGTGGGTGAAGCAGGGCAAATGGGCACGGTGATCGCCACCCGCAGCAAGATGCGCGCGCCGCTCACGCGCAGCCGCCGCGCGGCGCGGCCGGGCGCGCTTCGTGGATCGCCGCCAGCGACCCGGAATCGGCGTATATGCCCCCGCCAGCCGTACCATGACGCGGCTGAAAAGGGGCAAAGCCAGGAGGATGGCATGCCAGCAACACTTGTCAGAGCGTGCCCGCTATGCGGGCTCCGCTTCTCCAACCTCCCCCTCCTTGAGTTGCATATCCGCGAGGATCACCATCGGCGAGAACGCCGGCCCGCGCGGGACGACGACAACCCAGCCGACACCAGTGACTCGGCCGGGAAGGCCGGAGACAGCTGAAGCACCAGGGCGGCTGAGCCCGGCCAGCAGCCGGTACAGCCGCCTGGGCCGCCTGGATCATCGACCCAGGAACGAACGCCCTCGGCATCCTCCTGATCAAGGAGTAGCCGAGTGACGAGCGGAGGGCTCCAGCGCCCCGGCGGCGAAAGTGAACGTGCGGCGGCGCACCGCCC
>DAITAE010000603.1:0-3004 GCA_036824445.1 Streptosporangiaceae bacterium
GCACGTCGACTTCGGCCCCTCCAGCCTGGGCCGCCAGGCCTACGAACTCGCTGCCGCGCGCGATGACCGGCAGCGCCGACAGTGGGCTCGGTGGGCCGACCAGCACCGGGGCCGCCGGGTGGACCTGGTCAAGCGGGCGCTCCCGGCATCACCGGGACCAACCCGGTGGAGGTGATCAGGGCCACCAGGTTCGCGGCCGCTTCAGCGCTGACCTGCACAAACTTCCCGTTCTAGTTCTGCATGGGCCCCTGTGGTCCCTCGCTCGGCACCGGCGCACGCAGTGAGTCATTCGCGGTTTGACCTGCGGTTGCGCCCGAGTTGCCCCGGGTTCCCAGCCAGGAGGCGGCCCGGCTCGTCACGTTGTGCCGATATTCCGGGGAAACGCGCGAGTTCCAACGTTTGTGTGAAGGAGACGCAGATGACGTACACCATCTACCGCAGGAGCCCTGCCATCCGGGACGCGCTGCGCCCTGTCGGCCGCGGGGGACTGGTGCTGCGATGCGAGAAGTGCTCGGCGGTCCTCCATGACCAGTGCAGGGGCCGCGCCACCGGGTGCCGGTGCTCGCAATGCTGGAGCAGGGAAATGCTCCGCAACGCCAGGTCGGCCTACACCACCCCTGGCGTGCTCTCATCCGCCTGGTACCGGGCACTTGGCGACCTGCTCGCTCTTGAAAGTCAGCGATCCGCGCGGCGGAGGAAGATCCGCACGGCCGCCCCGCAGTTCAACTCCTACTGCGAGGCACCGAGGTGCGGGAAGCCGGTAATGGGCAGCCCTTACGGCAGAAAGCGCCGGTACTGCTCACCATCCTGCAAGGCCCGCGCGTACCGGCAGCGCC
Source organism: Streptosporangiaceae bacterium (assembly GCA_036824445.1). GTDB lineage: Bacteria > Actinomycetota > Actinomycetes > Streptosporangiales > Streptosporangiaceae > UBA9676. The sequence continues at coordinate 837 of DAITAE010000603.1, forward strand.
GGCAGGAAGTGAGCCGGTGACCACCCCACCGGGCACGGTGGACCTGATCCGCAAGCTATGGCAGCAGGGCAACTCCACCCGCCAGCTTGCCGCCAAGGCGCGCATCAGCCAATCGACCGCGTCGAGGCACGTCAGGCGGTTCGAAGAGCTAAAGCAGGCCGCGGGGCCGCCGGGCCGGGAGGCACCACCAGCGGTCGGCGGCCCCGTCGTGATGCTGACCTGTATCCGCTGCTGGCGCAGGTACCTGGCATCGGCGCAGCGGGTGGCGGACTTGTTCTGCCCGCAATGCACAAGGTGATGCCTGCCACGCGCAGCCGACGACCCGGCATGACACTTCCCGTGACACTAGTGCTGGTGTCCCCGGATGCTCTCGGATGCCTCCCAGCTGACCCGGCCGCAGCCGTTTGGCATGCTCAGCGGGCCCAGCGACAACGGGATGGTGCTCGGTCCTGCAGAGCCGGCCGGTGGGGGCCACACCAGTTGGGAGAGGGCGCCAGGCTGCCTCGCTCTCGGCGCCGGTCAGGGTGGGATCCTGCGCCTGGCGGTGATGTCCATGGTGATGGTGATAGACGAGCGGGATCCGGCCGGCTTCGTCCAGCTCGCGCTGCGCCGCTGCGAGTGCTTTCTCCAGTGCGCTGACCCGGTCGCAGGCCGCGGCGAGCGCGCGTTCGGCCTCCTTGCGGGCGGTGGTGGCCGCGCGCTCGGCTTCCTGGTCCTCGGCCAGTACTTCGGCGGCCGCGGCCAGCCGGGTCCTGGCGTCGGCCCGCTCAGCCGCCTCGGCGCGTGTCAGCCGGGGCAGCGCACCGCACGACATTGGCGTGGTCTTGCTGACCATCACACGGTGGCCCCACCGTTGTGCCTCAGGCACGCCGTCAGAGCCGACTACTTGCACCAGGGGGACGCGGCCCGCGCCCACTTCCTAGCGATGGCGGAGGCTGCCTCCACTACTGGTTGCTTGCTCGATCTCTGCCAGCCTGGGTCGGGGACGGTCTCACAGTCCCTCTCGTGCTGAGGAAGTTCTGTCCCGGCTCGCAGGTCCCCAAGCCCGCCAACCGGCTGCCTACACGTTGGCTGCATGCGAGCAGCCGCCGATGAGACCGACTGGTGGAGTTGCAAGCTTCTTGGTGAGGAGTGCGGCGCTCGGATCCTCGTCAGTGACGACCGAATCAGTCCCTCGCTTCGTCACCTCATGCTTGAGATCCGACTGCAGGATCACTACGAAGAGTGACCGAGCAAGAACTCGACCAGTGGATCTGCAGGCGATCCCGTGGGCACAGTTATGGGGACAGTTCCCACCGGTTCCGCGTCATTCCGAGGTGTAGTCAGATGCCATCTGACCTCGATTTTGTACAGGCTGGACCCAACTGGAACAACAGGGAGAAACACTCGTAATGCGTAGGTCTTCGGTTCCGGTTCTGACAGGCGGCTCCAAGGTCCTCCGCGGCCGCCCAGTCCGTGCTTGCAGCCGGGCTTGTTGCGAACGGTGTTTCCCGGCCGGTCCTCATAGCCGGACGTAGTCGGCTATCCGGGCGTGCTCGAAAATCGTCGTCTCCTGCATGGTGAGCTGGCGCCCCTTACCCGCCTTGCGGGCGCGCCGGTACATTGCCAAGGCGATCGCGACATCGACGAAGGCCAGGCCCACGGCGTTGAAGTAGATCCGCTCGTGTTCGTTCTCGCGGCCAGGCTTGTCACCGGCCACGAACTCCACCAGGTTCCCGTCGACGTCGGCATCGGCCAGTTCGCCGTCGTGGTACATGCGGCTGAGGGTCTGGGTCCGGTGCTTGACGGTCTCCCAGTCGTCGCAGACGATCTTGTCGCATTGCTTGGCCACCGCGTATTCGTCTTCCCACCCGCCGACATGGTTATAGAACGACCCCGGCTTCATCCATGCCGCCTTGAGGAGAGGGGCCTGGGCGCTGGTGGCGGTGACCAGGATGTCAGCGTTATCCATGGCCCTGGCGCCATCGGTCCCGGCAGCCACCAGCTTCATGTCCGGGACCACCGGGGCAAGCTCGTCGATGAACTGGCGCTCCTCCTGGGCCGTCTTGGCCGAGACCCGGCATTCCGCCAGCGTGGGACGCACGGTCTTCATGGCCAGCAGGTTCATCTTGGCCTGCTCGCCACTGCCGATGAAACCGATCACCCGGGCCTGCTTCGGCGCGAAGTAC
>DAITAE010000604.1:0-3003 GCA_036824445.1 Streptosporangiaceae bacterium
GTTCTTCGCCAAGGTCATGGGCGAGCTGCTGTTCTGGGTCGGCGAGGACAAGATGCTGTTCGGCAGCGACTACGCCATCTGGGAACCCAAGTGGCAGGTCGAGGGCTTCGTCGACTGGGAGATGCCGGACGACGCCTCGCTCACCGACTACCCGCGGATGAACACCGACTCGAAGAAGAAGATCATGGGCCTGAACGCGGCCAAGCTCTACGACATCGAGGTGCCGGCCGAGTACCAGCTGAAGCACGGCGGCACGCCCGGCGCCCACGAGGTGTTCGCTGGCGAGCCCGAGGAGCACGCGGCCTCGGGGGCATGACGAACCCAGTGACAGCCGGATCCCCGGGCGCGCCCCCGGGGGAATCACCCCCGGGGGCCGCGCGGGTACTGACTGCGCTTGACGCGGTGCGGGATCCGGAGCTCGACGAGCCCATCACGTCGCTCGGTTTCGTCTCCTCGTGCACCGTCTCAGGCGACGGCGATGCCCAGGTCAGGCTCCGGCTGCCGACGTATTTCTGCGCGCCCAACTTCGCCTTCCTGATGGTGGCCGACGCCTACGACGCGGTGTCGGCCCTGCCAGGGGTGCGCATGACGGAGGTGGTGCTCGAAGACCACTTCGCCTCGGATGCGATCAACGGCGGGGTGGCAGCCAGGGCCGGGTTCGCCCGGTCCTTCGACGGCGAGGCGGTCGGCGAGCTGCATGAGCTGCGCGCCGACTTCCTGCGTAAGGCGGTGATGGCCGGTACCGACATCGTCTGCCGCCCGCTTGCCGGGGCGGGCACGGGGCCGTCCGAGCTGGCCACGCTCACTCTTGACCAGGTACCACCGTCGCCCGCGCTCGAGCGGCTGCGGCAGCGCCGGGCTGAGCTCGGGCTGCCGGCGGGCGACGACGCCCCCCTGCTGATCGACCCGGCCACCGGCGCGCCGCTGGCCGGGGACGCGGTCCCGCTGCACCTGCGCCGGGCACACACCACGCGGGTCAGCATCGAGGCGAACGCCGGCATCTGCCGTGGCATGCTGCGGCACCGGTACGGCACATCAGGACTAGGCGAGGAGGAGCAGTGAAGGCCGTCCGTTTGCACGCTTTTCACGAGATGCCCGTGGTCGACGAGGTACCCGAGCCCGCCCTCCGCGGCCCGCTCGACGTCATCGTGAAGGTCGGCGGGGCGGGAGTGTGCCGCACCGACCTGCACATCATGGAGGGCCAGTGGGACGCGGCGATGCACACGCCGTTGCCTTACATCCTCGGCCATGAGAACGCCGGCTGGGTGCACGAGGCCGGCTCCGCCGTCACCAACGTGGCCGTCGGGGACACCGTGATCTTGCATCCCACGCCGACCTGCGGCCTGTGCCGTGCCTGCCGGGCCGGCGACGACATGCACTGCATCAACAGCGAGTTCCCCGGCCTGTCGCGCGACGGCGGCATGGCCGAGTACCTGCTCACCACGGCCCGGGCCTGCATCAAGCTCGACCCGCAGACCCAGCCGAAGGACGTGGCCGCGCTCGCCGACGCCGGCATCACCGCCTACCACGCGGTCCGTAAGGCCATCCCGCTGCTCTACCCGGGCACCAGCTGCGTGGTGATCGGCGCGGGCGGGCTCGGCCACATCGGCATCCAGTGCCTGTCCGCGCTCACCGCCACCAGGATCATCGTGGTGGACAGCCACCCCGACGCGCTCAAGCTCGCCGAGCAGCTGGGCGCGCACCACACCGTGCTCGCCGACGGCGGGCAGGTCGACGCGGTGAAGGAGCTGACGGGCGGCGGTGCCAATGTGGTGCTCGACTTCGTCGCCGAGCGGGGCGCCGAGAACGATGGGTGGGACATGACCGGCGAGACCGGCTCCTACTTCGTCATCGGCTACGGCGGCGAGCTGCACATCCCGACCCTGGACATCATCACGACCGAGCGCAACATCATCGGCAACATCGTCGGCACCTACAACGATCTCGCCGAGCTGATGGTGCTTGCCGAGGGCGGAAGGGTCGCCCTGCACACCCGGACCTACCCGCTGGACGCCGCGCCGGAGGCCTTCGCCGATCTGGATGCCGGCCGGGTACGCGGCCGCGCGATCCTCGTCCCGTAATCCCGCCGTACCCTGTTATCCCGGAGCCCGAGGAGGAAGTCATGGCCAAGGAACTGCGTTTCGGCCCGGACGCCCGCAGCCTGCTGCTGGCCGGCGTCGATCAGCTGGCCGAGGCCGTGAAGTCCACCCTCGGGCCCAAGGGGCGCAACGTCATCCTGGAGAAGATCACCGGCTCGCCTGTGGTCACCAACGACGGGGTGACGATCGCCCGGGAGATCCACCTGAAGAACCAGTTCGAGAACATGGGCGCGCAGCTGGTCAAGGAAGCCGCGATCAAGACCAACGACATCGTCGGCGACGGCACCACCACCGCGACTGTGATCGCCCAGGGGATCGTCCGGGAGGGCATGAACGCGATCGGCAGCGGGGCCAACCCGGTGCTGGTCAAGCGGGGCATCGACCTGGCCGTCGGCCGGCTTGTCGAGCACCTGCAGAGCGTCGCGCATCCCGTGGTCACCGAGCAGGACTACGCACGGGTGGCCGCGATCTCGGCGAACGACGACGACACGGTCGGCGCGGTGATCGCCAAGGCCCTGCACACGGTCGGCGACACCGGCATCGTCACCGTCGAGGAGTCGGCCACACACGGGATGAGCGTCGACTTCGTCGAGGGCTTCGAGTTCGACAACGGGTACCTCTCGCCCTACATGGTGACCAACCCGGCCAGCCTCGAAGCGATCGTGGAAGACCCGTACATCCTGCTGTGCAGCGAGAAGATCACCAAGGTCCAGCAGCTGATGCCGATCCTCGACAAGATCATGCGGGCGCCGCGTCCGCTGATCCTCGTCGCCGAGACCGTCGAGGGCACGGCCCTCCAGATGCTCGTACACAACCACGTCAACCGGACGTTCCAGTGCGTGGCCGTGCGGGCTCCCGGGTTCGGCGACCGGCGGCTGCACAAGCTGGAGGACATCGCGACGAT
>DAITAE010000605.1:0-2998 GCA_036824445.1 Streptosporangiaceae bacterium
CGAAGACTAACGGCTAGCAAACAAAACTCTCAGGATTTCAGGCGCGACACACTAGAGCCGCAACCGGCAACGTTTGCCCGATGGCGCCTCCGTTAGCCGATTCCAGCATGGCGGAGGCGCTCACGAGCCGCATTCTCGGTGAGTGAGCGGACGGGTTGCCCGACTGCGTGCTGATACTTGGCATCGTAGGCCCGCGTCCAGGCACCGGCTGCCCACGACCGTTCGAGTTCGTCCGCGCTGAGTTCCCGGTCGTGCGCATCGCGGTACGCCACGAGGAATCGCTGCGTTTCCTCGACGGTGGCTAGCTCTTTCATGCTGACGGTTGAAAACAGTGCGGCGGCGAATCCGGCGAGGACCGCTTCGCTGTCGGCGGTGACGCTGTCCCAGTCGTGAACTACCAGCAGCTTGTCCCCGTTCCAGCGCAGGTTGGCGGCGAGCCAGTCGCAGTGGCCGATCACGGCTTCGGACGCGCCGGCTCGCAGCCGGTCACGGGCACGGCGCCCGGTGTCGTCGATCCATGCGGGACCGGCCATTTCGTTGAGGTTGACGTCAGGGTCCTCGGGATGCGGCCACAGCCCGGCCCCGGCATGATTCCAGTTCGCCCACGACGGTGGCGGGTCAAGAGTGGGCACCTCGGCTGGCCGCGGGGCGAGGGTGACCAGCCGCGCGAATGCCCCGGCGAAGGCCCAGGCCGAGCGGCCCGCGCTGGGGAGCAAGGTGCCGCCGGGGACGTAGGCCTCAGCGGTAGCTACGCCGTCGCCGAAAGAGGCGGCGCCGGTGAGCGGCTCAGGGCACGGATAGCCGGACTCGAACAGGCGGCGCTGGACTTCCACGCATGCTGCGATCCGCGGCGAACCGGGACGTACCTTGACCACGACGGCCCGGCTATCAGCCAGCCGGAGCCCGATGACCGCTGAGAGGTACCCGGACCTGAAGATCTCACTGGTCGCCGGGCTGCCGAGATGATCCTCGCACCATTGAGCAATGCGGGCAGTATCAACGGCAGGCAGGCGAGGTGACATCTGGTCATCCTCACACGAACGATCCCGAGGTGTCTCTCATTGCCCGGCAGCCGCTATCAGATCCTTCGTGCACCGCCCGCGCCGGAACGGGGGCAAACGTTGCCGGTCGCGGCACCAGAGAGGCTCCGCCTCGGACCGCCGAGGTTGACAGTTCTGCAAGCGAGCCGGTGCTGGTGAGTTCATCCTCGCAATCAGGGAACTGGTTGCGGGAGTGGTCATGGCGTCACGTCTGGTGCGGGCTAATGCGGTCACGGTCGGCGATGTGCTCGATGGGCACAAGCTGCTGGAGATCGACTGCGTGGACCGGGTCTATCTGACCTTGTCGGTGCCCAGCCTGGTGGTCGGCGGCCAGGTGGTCAGCTTCCTCACCGCCCACGAGCACAACCCGATCCCTTCGCCTGCGCTGCTGGAGCGGCGGGGGCTGGCGTTCCGCCGGGCGGTGGCCTCCTTCGCCGAGGCCAACGACATCCCTGTGCTGAGCTTCGCTGGCAAGCGGGACAAGGGACGGCCGGGGGTGCTGGCCGAGTCCCCGTGGCCGGAACGCAAGATCGACCGGGTGCTGCCGCTGATGCGCAAGGCCGCCGCCACGGGACGGTCGCAGGTGGTCGCGATCGGGGTGGCGCAGGAGTACCAGCGGGTGTTCACCGGGACCAAGGACCAGACCCCCACCGGAGCGGTGTGGTTCTCTTACAACCGCGCCGAACGCCGGGTCACCTGCTACTACTTCTACGTCTGGGACGAAGGTTTCGGCCCGGCGTTCATCAAGATCTGCGCGTACTTCCCTTATCCAGGCAAAATCTGGGTCAACGGGCACGAGTGGGCCAAGCGCCAGGCGCTGAAGGCGGGCCTGTCTTTCAGGGAACTATCCAACGGGTTCGCCTCGTGTGAAGATCCGGCCGCGCTGCAGGAGATCTGCGACCTGCTCGGCCCGGGCCAGATCCGGGTGTTCGCCGAGCGCTGGTGGGCGCGGCTGCCGCTGCCGTTCACTCGCGCCGACCGGCAGGCCGGCTACTGGTGGGACATCTCGATGCGGCAGGTGGAGATCGCCAAGACGATCACCTTCACCGCCCCGCGGCACGCCCGGGCGTTCTTTGAGGCCCTGGCCGCCGACAATCTCGACCTCGGCCGGCCGGACAACATGGAGATCATCTTCAACCGGCAGGTCCGCTGCGTCACCAAGGGCGTGTTCCGCACCGCCGTCGACCGCGACAACGACGGCGTGGTCGTCAACGCCTTCTACCGGCACTCCCGCGTCAAGACCTACCTCAAGGACGGCCGGGCGCTGAGGGTCGAGACCGTCATCAACGACGCCTACGACATCGGCGTCCTGCGCCGCCTGGAGCACTTCGGCGAACTGACCGCCAAGGCCCGTGACGTGAACGGCCGGCTGCTGCAGACTATGCGTGCCGGCCAGGACTGCGTCCTTGCGAGCCCAGCCATTGAGCGGGTCGCACAGCCCACCCTCACCGAGGATGGCAGGAGAGCCCCGGCCTTGCGGTTCGGCGAGCCCCGGGTCATGGCCCTGGCCGGCGCCTTGTGCCTGACGCTGTTCGGTGCCACCGGCCTGACCAACAAGAGCCTGCGCGCCTTGACCGCCCGGCTGCTCGGCGCCTGCTACAGCGCCAGCCAGATGACTTACGACCTGCGCCGCCTGCGCCTCAACGGGCTGATCCGCCGGATCGAGCACACTCACACCTACGTGCTGACCCCCGACGGCCAGCGTCTGGCGGTCTTCTACACCAAGGTCTACGACCGCCTGCTCCGGCCGCTGGCCGCGGCCAACCAGCCGCAAGCTCCACCCGAACTACGCCAGGCCCTCGCGGTGATCGATCACCACGTCGATGGCTACATCGCCCGGGCACGACTCAAGCCTGCGGCTTGAAAACATGACTCTTGTGTTCAGAATCCCGGACCCAAAGCTCTAGGCTTCGGGCGTGCTGGAGTCCGTGCTTGTCGCCAACCGGGGCGAGATCGCG
>DAITAE010000606.1:0-2992 GCA_036824445.1 Streptosporangiaceae bacterium
CCTGGCGGCCGAGGACGCAGCGGTGGCCAGATGGCTGCTGGGGCCGGGCCGGCGGGACCGGATGGAGGCCAGGATCGGCGAGCTGGAGACTTCCCGGGCCCGGGTGGTCGACGCCGCGGAGACCGAACGCCGCCGCATCGAGCGGGATCTGCACGACGGCGCCCAGCAGCGGCTGGTGTCGCTGGCGATGGAGCTCGGGCGGGCCAGGGCCAAATTCGGCTCCGACCCCGAGGCGGCGGAAGCGATCGTCGGGCAGGCCCACGAGCAGGCGAAAGAGGCCCTGACCGAGCTGCGGAACCTGGTCCGCGGGGTACATCCGCCGGTGCTGTCGGACCGCGGGCTCGACGCCGCCCTGTCCGGGCTGGCCGCGCTCAGCCCGGTGCCGGTCACGGTCCGGGTCGACCTGGCCGAGCGGCCGCCACCTGCGGTGGAGGCGATCGCCTATTTCGTCGTCGCGGAGGCGCTGACCAACGTGGCCAAGCACGCCAAGGCGAGCCGGGCGCTGGTGACCGTGTCCCGGACGGGTGACCTGCTCAACGTCGCCATCAGCGACGACGGCATCGGCGGCGCGAGCCTGGCCGGCCGGGGCCTGTCCGGGCTGGCGGCCCGCACCGCGGGCATCGACGGCCGGCTCCTGGTGACCAGCCCGGACGGAGGCCCCACCGTGATCGAGGCGGTGCTGCCATGCGGGTAGTGGTCGCCGAAGACTCGGTGCTCCTGCGCGAGGGCCTGGCCCGGCTGCTCACCGACGCCGGCCACGAGGTCGAGGCGGCGACCGGGGATGCCGAGGAGTTCCTGCGCGAGGTCGCCGCGCACCGGCCCGACGTCGTGGTGGTGGACGTCCGGATGCCGCCCACCTTCACCGACGAGGGCCTGCGCGCCGCACTGGTGGTCCGCAGCACCTGGCCCGATGTCGGGGTGCTCGTCCTGTCCCAGTATGTCGAGGAGCGTTACGCCACCGAGCTGCTGTCCGACCGGCCGCAGGGCGTCGGCTACCTGCTCAAGGACCGGGTCGCCGACCTGGCGGAGTTCCTTGACGCGCTGGGGCGGGTGGCCGCCGGGGGCAGCGCCCTCGATCCCGAGGTCGTCGCGCAGCTGCTCGCGCGCAGCCGTCATCCGCTGGCCGGCCTCACCCCGCGCGAGCGCGAGGTGCTCGCCCTGATGGCGGAGGGCCGGTCCAACGCCGCGATCGCCGCCGAGCTGGTGGTCAGCGACGGCGCGGTGGAGAAGCACATCAACAGCATCTTCGGCAAGCTCGGGCTGGCGCCCGCCGACCGCGACCACCGGCGGGTCCTGGCCGTGCTGCGCTACCTGGGGGCTGAGGGGACATGACAGGCTCGCTGCCGATGACGCCGGGGCGCTGGGTGGCGCTGGTCGTCGGTACCCCGCTGGCGCTGCTGGTGATCGGCTGGACCGCCCTGTCCGCGGTCGCCTGGGCCGGGCTGGGAAGCTACCAGTTCAACCTGGCTATGCCGGTGCACGGGCCCGCCGTCGCGGTCAGCGTGGACGAGGGGGATGTCAGCGTCGGCCCGGGGCCGGCCGGCCGGCTCCGGGTGCACGGGACCCTCCGTTACTCGCTGGTCCGCCCCCAGCTCCGCTGGCAGCGCTCGCCGTCCACGATCGCGCTCCACTCGCACTGCCGCGTGCCGACCGGGCTGTGCTCGTTCGCCTACGCGGTCACCGTCCCGGCGGGGGGCAGGTCGGAGGTCTCCAACGCGTCGGGCAACGTGACCGCAAGCGGCCTGGCGGGCACGGTCACGCTGAGCACCGATTCGGGGGACATCCATGCCACCCGGATCTCCGGCAGCGCCACGATCGCCGACCATTCCGGCGACATCACCGTGAGCTCCCTGTCCGCCGGCCGGGCGCTGATCATGAACGACTCGGGGAACATCACCGGCCGCGGCGTGTCCAGCCAGGTCCTGACGGCGCGGGACCAGTCGGGGGACATCACCCTGGTGTTCACCGCGGTCCCGCGTCAGGTCCGGATCAGCGACTCATCCGGCAACGTCAAGCTGGTGCTGCCGCCCGGGCCGACCCATTACCGGATCAGCGCGAGCAGCTCGTCCGGCCAGACCTCGATCAACGTGCCGCAGAGTGCGACGTCACCGCATGTGGTCTCGGTGACCGACCAGTCGGGGAACATCACCATTACCCGCTGAGCGGTAAGGGCCCGGCCGGATCACAGACCGGCGAAGGCGTCCTCCAGGATCGACAGGCCCTCATCCAGCAGGTCCTCGCCGATCACCAGCGGGGGCAGGAACCGCAGCACGTTGCCGAACGTCCCGCAGCTGAGGGTGACCAGACCGGCGGCGTGGCACGCCTTGAGGACCTTGCCGGTGGTGGCGGCGTCCGGCTCGAGGCTGCCCGGCTGGGCGAGCTCGATCGCGAGCATCGCGCCGCGCCCCCGGACGTCCGCGATGACCGGGTAGGTGTCGGCCAGCTTGCGCAGCCGGGGCAGCATGAGCTCGCCGATCCGGCGCGCCCGCCCGGACAGGTCCTCGGCTGCCATCGTCTCGATCGCGCCGAGCGCGCCCGCACAGGCGACCGGGTTGCCGCCATAGGTCCCGCCGAGGCCGCTCGGATGCACCGAGTCCATCACCTCGGCCCGGCCGGTGACCGCGGCCAGCGGCATCCCGCCGGCGATCCCCTTGGCGGTGGTGATCAGGTCGGGGACGACCCCCTCGTGGTCGCAGGCGAACCAGTCGCCGGTCCGGCAGAACCCGGTCTGGATCTCATCGGCGATCAGCAGGATGCCGTGCTGACGGCAGAAGTCCGCCAGCCCGGGCAGGAACCCGTCCGGCGGCACCACGAATCCGCCCTCACCCTGGATCGGCTCGATGATCAACGCTGCCACGTTGTCCTCGCCGACCTGCGTATGGATCAGCGTGGAAATGACGTCCAGCGCCTCCTTGGCGCACTGGCCGGGGCCGCCGGGCCAGCGCAGGGGATAGGCCATCGGCATCCGGTAGATCTCGCCGGCGAACGGGCC
>DAITAE010000089.1:0-11332 GCA_036824445.1 Streptosporangiaceae bacterium
GGAGCTCAACCCCGACGCACTGCGCAGGTACCTGTCCTTCCAGTACGTCCCGCCGCCAGGCACCCTGACCCCGCCGGTGCAGGTGCTCCCGCCCGGCCACGCCATGATCGCCCGCCCCGGCGAGCCCGTGGACATCTACCGCTACTGGCGGGCGGACCTGCGGCCCGCCCGTGCTCCCAGCGATGGCACGCCACGGGCCATCCTGGATGTGATGCGCGACTCGATCGCCGTCCACCTGCGCAGCGACGCGCCCCTCGGCGCCTTCCTGTCCGGTGGCATCGATTCCGCGGCCATCTGCGCCCTCGCCGCCGAGCACCGGCCCGACCTGCTCACGTTCACGGTCGGCTTCGAGCGCGAAGGTTACAGCGAGATCGACCGGGCGCAGGAGACAGCGGCGGCGATCGGGGTGAAGTCGGTCCCCTACGTGATCAGCCCGGAGGAGTTTTTCTATCACCTGCCGCAGATCATCTGGCATCTCGACGACCCCATGGCGGATGCGGCGGCGGTGCCGCTGTGGTTCGTCGCCCGCGAGGCCAGCAAGCAGGTCAAGGTGGTGCTCTCGGGTGAGGGCTCGGATGAGCTCTTTGGCGGCTACGCGATCTACCACCAGCCCGGCGTGGTGCGGGCAGGCGAGCATCTGCCCGACTGGGGCCGCGTCCCGCTGAGGCGGGCCGCCGCGCTCATCCCGGCCGGTGTCAAGGGGAAGGGCCTGCTGGAGCGCACGTCCATTCCGCTGCGCTGCCGCTACATCGGCAACGCCCATGTCTTCGCCAGCGACCAGATCGAGGAGATCACCGGGCCGGGCGCGGCCAGCCCGTACGAGGTGACCAACCCGATCTACGACCAGGCCGAGGAGACGGGCCTTGACGACGTTTCCACCATGCAACTGGTGGATATCAACACGTGGCTGGTCGGGGACATCCTGGTGAAGGCCGACCGGATGACCATGGCGCACAGCCTTGAACTGCGTGTTCCCTTCCTTGACCGGGAAGTGATGACGGTCGCGGCCAGGCTGGCCCGGGAGGAGAAGATCGGTGCCGGGACCACGAAGGCAGCCTTGCGCACGGCGATGAGCGAGGTTCTTCCCAAGGCGGCCGCCCAGCGCGCCAAGCTCGGCTTCCCGGTCCCGATCGGTCACTGGCTGAAGGGCGACGCCTATGGTTTCACCGACCAGCTGCTGCGCGATGCGCAGACCGACGAGTGGGTGAACCGGGGGGCGGCCCGGCGGCTGCTGGAGCGTTTCCGGGCCGGTGACCCGGGCGTGAGCTGGCGTCACCTCTGGGTGCTGATCGTCTTTTGTCTCTGGCACCGGATCTACATCGAGCGGGCATACGACCCGATCGCGCTCGGCTGGGAGCGGGCGCCGCAGGGGGCTGCCTGGTGAGCGGTCCGCGCATCAGCGTCGTGGTGCCGTTCTACAACAACGGTGACGTGCTGGGTGACTGCCTGCAGTCCATCGCCAGCCAGACGTTCGGCGACCTGGAAGTGATCATGGTGGACGACGGGTTCACCGACAATGGCCCCGAGGTCGCCAGGAAGTGGGCCGAATCCGATCCGCGGTTCATCCTGGTCTATAGCCAGCACGGCGGGCCCGGGGGTGCCCGGAACCGGGGAGTCGAGCGGGCACGCGGCGAGTTCCTCGCCTTCGTCGACGCCGACGACATGCTGCCCCCCTACGCCTACGAGGTGCTGCTGCACACGCTGGAGAGCTCGGGCTCGGACTTCGTCTCCGGCGCGGTGATGCGGATCGGCACCGAGGGCCTCCGCCCCTCGGCCCTGCACGCCCGCGCGATCAAGGGCAGGCGGATCGGCACTCACGTGACCAGGACGCCGGAACTCCTGTACGACATCTCGGTCTGGAACAAGCTGTTCCGCCGGTCGTTCTGGGACGCCAACGGGCTGTATTACCCGGAGCAGATGGTCTGGGAGGACCTGCAGCTCATGACCAGGGCGCACGTGCTGGCCAAGGCCGTGGACGTGATCCCCGACTACATCTACTACTGGCGCGAGCGGGCGGCGGGTGCGCTATCCATCACCCAGAACCGCACCGACATCCAGAACCTGCGTGACCGCATAACGGCGCTGCTCGCCATCGACGAGTTCCTGCGCTCGCACGCCCCGGCCAAGACGCTGCGTCAGCATCAGCGCAAAGCGCTCGTCAACGACCTGTGGCTGTACGTGCGTGACCTTTACCGGGTCAGCGACGACTACCTGACCGAGTACTTCAACCTGGTGAACTCCTACCTGGACCAGGTCAGCCGGCGCGTGTTCGCAACCCTGCCCGTCACCCGCAAGCTCGGCTACTACCTGACCCGAAGGCGGCTGCGCACCCAGCTGCTCGACTACGTCAACTGGCTGATCGAGCAGAGGGTGAGCAGCGTCCCGGTGGTCCGGCGGTTCGGCAGGCTGCGCGCCGATCTCCCGTTCCGCGCGGACGAAGAGCTGAAGATCCCGTCGTGGGTCTACCGCCCGCACTGGCGGGACCTGGACCCCTACGTCGAGGTGGAGAGCGTCACCTGGCAGCGCGGCAACTTGGTGATCGCGGGCATGGCCAACGTGCCCTCGATCGACATCAGCAAGCGGCGCTACACCAACAAGATCGTGATCCTGCGGCCGCGGCACAGGTTCCGGCCGCCGATCGTGTCGCTCGCCACGTCGTGGTACAACCCCCGCGCCACTGGGGTATCCCGCCAGGAACGTTATGACTACGCGTGGGCCGGGTTCCGGGCCGAGATCTCATCGCGCTGGTTCCGGATCGCCGGGCGGTGGCTGACCGGGGACTGGGACTGCTTCATCCTGGTCCGGGGGCACGGCGTGTGGCGGCCGGCGCGGCTGCACACCCCGGGCCTCGGCGACGCGGGCCACCCCGGGGTGCTCGAACCCGCGCCGGGCGTCCAGGTCCGCCCCACCTGGGTGGGCCGTCACCTGCACGTGGGGGTGCTGCGCACGCCCGCCAGGCTGGTTTCGTACGAGCTCGCCGGCGGCGACCTGGCGCTGGAGGTTGACCTGGACCCGCACGGCATGGCACGGGGCGGGGCCCCGGCCCCGGCAGCGGCCGAATTCGTCCTGGTCCGGCACGGTGGCCGGGCGGTTCAGGCATTCAAGGCCGAGGTGAGCCGTGCTGGCCCGGTGCTGCGGGTGCACGGGCTGGTGCCGCTGGCCGGGCTCTCAATCGGCGCCGAGCGAGCGGACCAGGCTCCGGCCGCCGCGGACGGGGGCGGGGCCGCAGGCTGGGATCTGTACCTCAAGCCGGCCGGCCGCGGGCGGATCAGCGTGACGTTCCCGGCGCAGGTGAGCGAGGCCGCCTACGGCCACGGCACGCGGGAGATCGCGGTCGAGCGGTCGCGCTACGGGAACGTCACGCTCGCCGAGCGCGCGCCGCGGCCGGTGCTCGATGAGCACTCCTGGGGCCCGGAGGGGAGCCTGCAGCTTCAGGGCAGCTACCGTGGCCCGGCCGGTGACGGCCTGGACGTTGTGCTGCGCCGCATGGACGGGGCCGAAGAGCACGTGATCGGCTCCCGCCGGGACGGGAACCGCTTCTCGGTGACGATCGACGCCGCGGCGATGCCGACGTTCGGCCAGCCACTGCCCCTGCGCGACGGCTACTGGGACCTGCTGGCACGATCCGGCGACGGGCCCACGATGCCGGTCGGTTACGACCACGGGCGGCTGGCCGAGATCTCACACAAGAAGGTCGCGGCCGGGCCGAAGCTCTACGCGTTCACGACCTCTGGGTACGACTCGCCGGTCATCACGGCGGAGCCGCGTCTCCGGCTGTCCGAGCAGGGCAACTTCAACCGGCGGGTGCTGCGCCGGGCGTTCTACCCGCTCCAGTCACGGCGCCCGCTGCGGGACGCGATCCTGTTCGTCAGCTGGAACGGCAAGCAATGCACGGACAACCCCCGCGGCATCGCCGACGAACTGCGCCGCCGGGGTGACGACCGTGAGCACATCTGGGTGGTGACCGACTACGCGGCCGCGGTCCCCGATGGCGGCCGGGCGGTGCTGTCGGGAACCGAGGAGTACTTCGAGGCGCTCGCCCGGTGCAAGTACGTGATCTCCAACGACGACATGCAGCCGTACTTCCGCAAGCGGGAGGGCCAGATCTACCTGCAGACCTGGCATGGGACGCCGCTGAAGAAGATCGGCTTTGACATCGGCCGCCCGCAGTTCGCCAGCGGCACCGTGTACTTCGATCGCCTGGCCGGTGATATCGCCAAGTGGGACCTGCTGCTGTCACAGAATGCGTTCAGCACCCCGATCCTGCGGCGTGCGTTCCGGTTCGACGGTGAGATCTGTGAGTACGGGTACCCGCGCAACGACGTGCTGTCCCGCGGCGGGCAACTGGCCGGGCAGGTGCGGCGCCGGCTGGGCATCCCCGACGGCAAGCGGGTGGTGCTGTACGCGCCGACCTGGCGCGACAACCAGTTCTACGCCTCCGGCCGGTACCGGTTCGACCTGCGGCTCGACCTCGAACGGGCATGGCAGGTGCTCGGGCCCGATCACGTGATCCTGGTCCGTGGTCATCACCATTTCGCGAACGATGTCCAGGCGGGCGCCCGGCGCGATTTCGCGCTCAACGTGACCGGCTACCGCGACATCTCCGAGCTGTTCCTCATCAGCGACGTCCTGATCACGGACTATTCGTCGGTCATGTTCGACTTCGCCGCGACCGGCCGGCCGATGCTGTTTTTCACCTACGACCTGGAGCACTACCGGGATCAGCTGCGCGGTTTCTACTTCGACTTCGAGGCGGAGGCGCCGGGGCCCCTGCTGGCCAGCTCGGATGAGGTCCTGGCGGCGGTCAAGGACGCCGGCGCGATAGCCGCCCAGTATGGCGCCGCGTATCAGGCGTTCGCCGCGAAGTACTGCCCACTGGATGATGGCAAGGCAGGCGCCAGGGTCTGCGACCGGCTGTTCCCCCGCTGATACGGGTCAGCGGGTCAAGCTGATACGGGTCAGCGGGTCAACGGGTCAGCCGGTCATGGGGGCAAGCCCCTGGCCGGGTGCGTAGGGGGCGAGCTTGTCCCGCAGGCGGCCCCGCCCCCGGTGCAGCCGGGACATGACCGTCCCGATCGGGGTGCCCATGATGTCGGCGATCTCCTTGTACGCGTACCCCTCGATGTCCGCGAGATAGACCGCCACCCGGAACTCCTCCGGCAGGTCGCGGAGCGCCCGCAGGATCTCCGAGTCGGCCAGCCTGTCCAGTGCCTCCGCCTCGGCCGACCGGACCGCGGGGGCCAGCGGGTCGGTGGGCATGTGCCAGTCGTGGAACTCGCCGCCGGCGGCCGGGCGCGGTTCCCGGCGGCGCTTGCGATAGCCGTTGATGAACGTGTTCGCCAGAATGCGGTGCAGCCAGGCCTTGAGATTGGTACCCGGGCGGAACTGGTGGAAAGCCGCATACGCCTTGGCAGAGGTCTCCTGGACGAGGTCCTCAGCATCGGTGGGATTGCGCGTCATGCGGAGGGCTGCCGGGTACAGCTGGCCAAGAAACGGCACGACGTCGCGCTCGAACCGCTCGTTGCGGTCCGGCGACTGCTCCGACTTCCCCATAGCGACTCTCCGCTTCTCATTGACCCTCACCCTATAGACGTTCGCAAGCCCCCATCTGGCTCGGTCTTCGTGGCCGTGTCTTCGGGTTTTGGCCAGGATTCTCTTGTACCCGCGAATCCTGAGTGTTACCTGAACGTCCCCTAAGAAACCGTCCACGGTAGTCGTGCTCGGTCCCTGGCCTTCGCGCGTCGGCCGTGCCCGGTGCCTTGCTCCGTCACAATGGGCTTCGTGTTCACCTTTGAGGCGGAAGAGGCGCTGGCCGAGGTGGCGGTGAGGCTGGGGGCCGACCAGGTGACCGGTTGGTCAGGCGCCGAGCAGCGCCTCGCTGACGCCGCCTCTCACATTGGGGTGGTCCGCTCCGGCGTGACCGGTACCGGCGAGGTCACGCAGATCAGGAACCGGATCCTGGCTGGTGAGGATCCGCTGGGGGACGTGTTCTGCCGTATCCGCGGGCCAGCGCAGCGGCGGCCAGCCGGCCAGACGTTCACCCCCTGGCCGGTGGTGCGGAGCATGGTCGCCTGGGCCGCCCGCAGCCTCTCGCCCGCCCGGGTGGTCGATCCGGGGACCGGTTCGGCCCGGTTTCTCGTCACGGCGGGCCGCCGCTGGCCGCACGCCGCCCTGATGGGGGTGGAGACCGACCCGCTTGCCGCGATGATCGGCAGAGCGACTCTCGCCGCGGCGGGTATGGCCGGCCGGGCGAGCATCACGCTCGACGACTACCGGTCGCTGCGCCTGCCATCCGCGCCTGGCCCGACCCTTTTCCTGGGCAATCCGCCGTACGTGCGCCATCACCAGATCCCGGCGAACTGGAAGAACTGGCTGCGGTCCGCGGCCGCCGGCCAGGGCCTGACCGCGAGCGCCCTGGCCGGGCTGCATGTTCACTTCTTCCTGGCCACCGCGCTGTACGCGGTGCCCGGCGATGCCGGGGCACTGGTCACGGCCGCCGAGTGGCTCGACGTGAACTACGGCTCGCTGGTCCGCTCGCTTCTGCTCGGCCCGCTCGGTGGCCAGTCGGTCCACCTGCTCGATCCGGCCGTCCCGGCGTTTGCCGACGCGGCGGTGACCGCCGCCGTCACGTGCTTCCGGCCGGGCAGCCACCCCGGCGGCCTGCGGCTGCGCCGGGTGGACCGGCTCGCCGACCTGGGCGACCTGTCGGGCGGGACGGCGCTGACCACCCCGGTCCTGCGCGCTGCGTCCCGCTGGTCGCCGCTGGTGGGCGTGGCCGCCGCGCCCCCCACCCGGCGCGCTCCCCTGCCCGCTGGACATGTCGAGCTCGGGGAACTCTGCCGGGTCCACCGTGGCCAGGTAACGGGCGCGAACAAGGTCTGGGTCACGGCCGGGAACCCGGCCGGGCTGCCGGGCCGGTTCCTCTTCCCGGCGGTCACCCGCGCCAGCGAGCTGTTCCGGGCACGCGGGACGCTGTCGACGGCATCATGCCTGCGGTTCGTCATCGATCTCCCGGCGGACCTGGCGGAGCTGGCACCTGCCGAGCTCGCGCCGGTCACCCGGTTCCTGGCGCAGGCCGAGGCGGCGGGGGCGGCGGGCTCCTATATCGCCCGCCACCGCACGCCGTGGTGGCGGGTGCGGCTGCGTGCGCCCGCCCCCATCCTCGCCAGCTACATGGCACGCCGGCCACCCGCGTTCGTGCGCAACCTGGCCGGGGCCAGGCACGTCAACATCGCCCACGGCCTGTACCCGCGAGAGCGGCTTTCGCCGCCTGCTCTCGACGGTCTCGCCGCCTACCTGCGACGGTCGGTCAGCCAGGCGCAGGGACGTACCTACGCCGGCGGGCTGACCAAGTTCGAGCCGGGGGAGATGGAGCGGCTGCCGGTGCCCGCGCCAGCGCTGCTGCCCGCTTACGCCCCGTCCGCCAGCACGGCCGCCCCCTCCGCCAGCACGGCTGCCCAGTCCGCCAGCGTGGCTGCCCCGTCCGCCAGCGTGGCGAGCAGCCCGCTGTCGGGGACTCGCCACGGCTCCCGAAGGTGATCGCGGCCGTTTTGTCAGGGTTTGCGGGCTATGCAGCCGGCGACCTGCTGCCTGCAGAACCGGATCAGATCCAGCCGTGGTACCACATGCGCGCGAGCCACTGGCTGTACGGGATGACCTTGGCCGCGAGCACCGGGTACAGGTAGGCGAAGTTGAGCAGCACCCCGAGCAGGTAGGCCCCGGCCACGGCGGCGCCGGTCGCCCGCCGCCTGGGACTGGCCATGGCGGGACCGATGATCAGGCCGAGGCACAACGTGATCGAGAGCACGAGGTAGGGGACGAAGGTGACGGCATAGAAGTAGAACTGGGTCCGGTCGGCGAAGGCGAACCAGGGCAGCCAGCCCGCGATCACCGCGACCAGGATCGCGCCGGGCCGCCAGTCCCGGCGGGTCAGCCACCAGATCAGGCACACCAGCAGCGCGAGGATCGACACCCACCAGATCGCCGGTGTGCCGAGGGCCAGCACCTCTTGTGCCTTGCCGTTGCTGCAGGCGGGGTGGGCCCCGCTGTTGGGGCACCAGAAGTAGGAGACCGGCCGGGACATCAGCAGCCAGGTCCACGGCTTGGACTGGTAGGGGTGGTGCGTGGTCAGCCCGGTGTTGAAGGCGAGCATCGCCTTGTGGTACTCGAACAGCGAGACCAGCTCGGAGATCACCGGGGTGTGGATGCCGTGCTGGGCGGCCCAGTGCCGGTCGTAGCCGCTGCCGGTGGCGAACCAGCCGCTCCAGGTGGCCAGGTACACCGCCACCGGCACCACCGCCAGCGCGCCCACCAGCCCGCCCGCGTCCCGGACGACCGCCCGGGCGCGGCGGCGGCCGCCGAACCCGGCCGCGCGCCGGGCACCGATGTCCCAGGCGAGGGTGAGGGCGGCGAACGCGGGCACGTACCAGATCCCGTTCCACTTCGACGCGCACGCCAGCCCCAGGCACACCCCGGCCGCCAGCCGCCACCAGCGGATCCCCAGCCGCGGCGGGCTGGCCCGGCCAGCCACCGCGGCGTCGGCGAGATGGGCGCGGGTGCGGTCCCGGTCGGCGACCAGGGCGGCGAAGGCGGCGAGCACCCAGAACATGACGAAGATGTCCAGCAGCGCGGTGCGGCTCATCACGAACTCGAGCCCGTCCAGCGCCAGCAGCAGCCCGGCCACGCAGCCCAGCAGGGTGGAGCGGGTCATCCGGCGCGCGGTCCGCGCCAGCACCAAGATCGCCAGCGAGCCGACCACGGCGGTGGCGAACCGCCACCCGAACGGGGTCAGCCCGAACGCCCACTCCCCGCCCGCGATGAGGATCTTGCCGAACGGCGGGTGCACCACGAACTCCCCGCCACGGGCGAAGATCTGCCCATCGCCGCGGGCGATCAGCGGGTTGCGGCCCGCCACATAGTTGTGCTCCACCCCGAACCGCAAGATCCCCAGCGCGTCCGGCACGTAATAGGTCTCATCGAAGATCACTGCATGCGGCACGCTCAGCCGGTTGAACCGCAAGAACGCGCCGAACGCCGTCACCAGCAGCGGCCCCACCCAGCCCCAGAAGGCGCTGCCCAGCATCGGCGGCACCATCCGGGCACGGATGCCAGCCGTGTCTACGTTTGCGGCCGCGGCACCGGCGCGTGATGCAATCATCGAGCCACATCGTATGAGGGGTTGCAAGTTAGCGTGTGTCTGGGATGAAAGACAGCGAGCCAGGCACGCTCATCGTGGCTTCGGCGCCCATCGGCCGGCCGGAGGACGCCTCGCCGCGGCTGGCGTCTGCGCTGGCCGGCGTGGCGGTGATCGCGGTCGAGGACATCGGCCGGCTGCGCAGGCTGGCCGCCGCGCTCGGCGTCAAGCCTGCCGGGCGGTTCGTCACCTACAGCAACGGCGTCGAGCAGGCCAGGGTGCCCGGGTTGCTGGCCGCGCTCGAGTCCGGCGATGACGTGCTGCTGGTCACCGCCGCGGGCATGCCGGGCGTGAGCGATCCCGGGTACCGCCTGGTCGCTGCCGCCGCGGCCGCCGGGCTCCGGGTCACGGTGCTGCCCGGACCGTCCGCCGTGACCGCCGCGCTGGCGGTGTCCGGGCTGCCCAGCGACCGGTTCTGCTTCGAGGGCTTCCCGCCCCGGGGAGAGGGAAAGCGCGCCCGGCGGTTCGCCGAACTGGCGGACGAGCCCCGGACTATGGTGTTCTTCGAGGCAGCACGCCGGGCTGCCACCACCCTGGCCCAGCTTGCGGCGGCGTTCGGGCCGGATCGCCGGGCCGTGGTCTGCCGCGAACTCAGCAAGACGCACGAGGAGATCCGCCGGGGAACGCTGGGCGAACTGGCAGAATGGGCGGTCGGCGGCCTGCTGGGCGAGGTCACGCTGGTCGTCGCGGGCTCGCCTGTACGGGCCGGCGCCAGGCACGCGGCGGTGGCCGGCCGGCCTCGGCAGGCAGCGCGGCCCGCAGGGCTCAGGCAGCCTGGGCACGCCGGGCAGCTCGCGCACGCCGGGGAGCCAGCGCACCCGGCGCTGGCCGCGGAGCCCGGGCACGCCAGGGAGCCCAGGGAGCCTGGGCAATCCGCGGGGCCTGAGCAGGCCGCGCAAACGGGGCGTGCCCTGACGCTGGCCGAGGCGGCAGCGGCGGCCGAGGTGGCGGCGCGCGAGGCCGCCGGGACGCCGCGCAAGGCGGCGATCGCCGCCGTCGCGAAGGAAACCGGGCTCCGCAAGCGTGAGGTCTACGACGCCGTTGTCGTGGCCCGCCGGCGCTGACCGGGCTCGTCAATGGCCAAGGACGCCGCCCGGGGATCTCCAGCCACAGCATGGAGCCGCCCACCGCGCCCTGCCCGGACTGGGTCGGCCCTGGTGGCGGCCCGCTGAATAACGATGAGGGCAACTCCGCCAGCGCCGCTAGGCTGGGGCCATGTCCGCGACCCGTCACATCCTCGCCGCGCCGGCCTGGCCCTACGCCAACGGCCCGCGCCACATCGGCCACGTTTCCGGCTTCGCCCTGCCGTGCGACATGTTCGCCCGGTACCAGCGGATGGCGGGTCACAAGGTGCTGATGGTGAGCGGGACCGACGAGCACGGAACCCCGATCCTGGTTCAGGCGGACAAGGAGAACGCCACCCCGCGTGAGACCGCCGACCGCTACAACCGGGTGATCGCCGAAGACCTGGTCGGCCTCGACATGTCCTACGACCTGTTCACCCGGACGGTTACCCGCAACCACTACGCGGTCACACAGGAGCTCTTCACCGGGCTCTACCGGAACGGCTACATCTTCCCCAGGACCACGCTGGGCGCGATCTCCCCGTCCACCGGCCGCACGCTGCCCGACCGCTACATCGAGGGAACCTGCCCGATCTGCGGGTACGACAGCGCGCGCGGTGACCAGTGCGACAACTGCGGCAACCAGCTCGACCCGGAAGACCTGATCAACCCGCGGTCGAAGATCAACGGGGAGGCCCCGGAGTTCGTCGAGACCGAGCAGTTCTTCCTCGACCTGCCCGCCTTCACCGAGGTGCTGGGCAGCTGGCTGCAGAGCAAGAGCGGGCTGTGGCGGCCCAACGTGCTGAAGTTCTCGCTCAACCTGCTCGGCGACCTGCAGCCGCGGGCGATCACCCGGGACCTGGACTGGGGCGTACCGGTGCCGCTGGACGGCTGGCGGGACCGGCCCGACAAGCGGATCTATGTGTGGTTCGACGCGGTCATCGGCTACCTGTCCGCCTCCATCGAGTGGGCCAGGCGCTCCGGTGACCCGGATGCCTGGCGGGCCTGGTGGCAGGACCCCGGCGCCGAGTCCTACTACTTCATGGGCAAGGACAACATCGTCTTCCACGCCGAG
>DAITAE010000607.1:0-2986 GCA_036824445.1 Streptosporangiaceae bacterium
TGCTGCAGGCCGGCCGGTGGCCAGGCCAGGCCGTGGTCGCTCACCGTTCCGTTCCACGCCGCGCCCGGCCAGGTGATCACCATCGTGGTCCACACGGGCGGCCATGTCGCGGCGGTGGAGCGGTTCGCGATCACCGGCGTCCGGGTCGGCTAGCGGCTCCCGGCGGCGGGCCCGCCCCGGGCGCCGGCAGGTCCCGGTGGCCGGCCGGGCCCGCGGGCTGTGGGCGGGCGGGACCCGGCGGCGGTAGTTACCCTGGTGGCATGCCCACGCCGCTCCGGGTCGCCGCCGAGGTCATCGTGGATGCCGAGCCCGAGGTCACCTGGCGGGCCGCGGTCGACTGGCCCCGCCAGCACAAGTGGATCTGGGCTACCCGGGTGAACGGCGGCCACGGCGCCGGCGCCGAGGTGATCGGCCGGACCGGCATCGGGCCCATCGGCTTCACCGACCGGATGGTGATCACCGAATGGGATCCGCCGCACCGGTGCGTGTTGCGGCACACCGGCCGGGTTGTGCGCGGGACGGGGATCTTCGAGATCGCACCGCGCGAGGAGCGCAGCGAGTTCCGGTGGGTCGAGCACATCCGGCTTCCCGTTCCGCCGGCCGTCGGCGCCCTGCTGAGCCGGGTGATCGTCCCCCTCGCCCAGTGGGGCCTGCGGTCGTCCCTGCGCCGTTTCGCCCGGCTGCTGCGCAAGCCGGCGCCGCAGGACTGATGCCCGTACCCATGTCCAAGGACTGACCCGCACCGCCCGCCGGCTGGAAGGACCGCCCTCGTGCCGTATGCAACCCCTGGCGCCGACATCACGCCGATCATCGACGCGCCCCCGACGCCGATCACCTACCTGGCCCCCGGCGGGCGCTTCCTGGCCCTGGTTCACCACGAGTCGCATCCCCCCATCGCCATGCTGGCCAGGCCCTATCTGCCGCTGGCCGGGATCAGGCTGGACCAGCGGCTCGGCGCCCGCCGCCGGATGCGCCGCCTGACCGGCCTGTCAGTCGTGCGGACCGGCGACGGGACGGAAACACCGCTGAACCTGCCAGCGGAAGCCCAGGTAGGCGCGCCCATCTGGGCCCCGGACGGGCGCCGCTTCGCGTTCAGTCTCGACCGCGTCGACGGGATCGGGCTGTGGATCGCCGACGCGGCCACCGGTGAGGCCAGCCCGGTGCCGGGGCTGACCATCCGTGACGTCCTGGGCGGCGACACCTCCGCCACGGGCGGAACCGTGCGGTGGTCACGCGACGGGCGATCGCTCCTCGTGCTGGCCGCCCCGCGCGCGCCGCTGATGCTGCCAGAGCCGCCGATCGAGCCCCAGACCGATGAGACCGCCGGCAAGCACTCACAGATGGCCACCTACACCGACCTGCTGAGCACGCCCGCCGACGAGGACGCCTTCGAGGCGCTGGCGACGACGGTCCCGTGCCGGGTCGACCCGGCCACCGGCGCGCGGCAGGAGCTCGGACCTCCCGGGCTGTATCAGAGCCTTTACGATTCCCCGGACGGAACTCACCTGCTCGTGCACCGGCTCCAGCGGCCTTTTTCGTTTCGCGTCCCGTGGTTGTTGTTCGCGCGGCGGGTTGAAGTATGGGACGCCGCCGGGACGCCGGTCGCCGTCATCGCCGATCTGCCGGTGAGCGACGAGATTCCGCGCCAGGGTGTACCGACCGGCCCGCGCCTGGTGAGCTGGGAGGAGCGTGCCCCGGCCAGCCTGGTGTGGACGGAGGCCCTGGACGGCGGCGACCCGGTCACGCCGGCCGAGCACCGCGACCGGGTCATCCGGCTCGGCGCGCCGTTCACCGGCGAGCCCAGCACCGTTCTGGACATCCAGCACCGGTGCCTGGGCTGGTACGACCTGGACGAGCCGAACCGGCTGCTGCTGACCGAGCACGACCGCGACCGGCGCTGGCTGACCAGCTGGCTGCTGGACCTGGCGGAGCCGGACAAGCGCCGGATGATCTTCGACCTGTCCATGGACGACGCCTACGGCGACCCGGGCACGCCGCTGGTGGTGCTGCACCCGGACGGCAGCCGCACCGTGCTCGCCGACGGCCCGGCCATCTACCTGCGCGGCGACGGGGCCACGCCGGACGGGGACCGCCCGTTCTTCGACCGCTTCGATCTCGTCACGCTGACGGCCACCCGGCTGCACGAGAGCCCACCGGGATGCATCGAGCATGTACTCGGTTTCACCGGCGCCGGCGAGCCCGAGGTCGTGGTCTGGCACGAGAGCCCTACCGAGCCACCGAACCTGGTTGCCGCCACGCTCGACGGCTCGCGCTCCCGCCCGCTGACCGCCTGGCCGGACCCGCATCCACAGCTGACGCCGATCGCCAGGCGCCTGATCACCCACGACCGCGGCGACGGGGTGACCCTGTCCGGCATACTCCACCTGCCGCCCGGCCACGACCCCGCCCGGGACGGGCGGCTGCCGCTGCTGGTGTGGGCCTACCCGTTCGACTTCGGCGGCGCCGACACGGCCGGCCAGGTCCGGGGCAGCACCAGCGAGTTCACGCGGCTGACCGCGCTCGGGCCGGTCGCCTTCGTCCTGCGCGGGTACGCGGTGCTGGCGGACGCGACCATGCCGGTGATCGGCGACCCGGAGACCATGAACGACACCTATCTGGAGCAGATCGCCGCCGCCGCCCGGGCGCACATCCAGGCCCTGGACGAGGCGGGGATCATCGACCCGGCCCGGGTCGCGGTCGCCGGCCACAGCTACGGCGCCTTCATGACCGCCAACCTGCTCGCGCACACCGATCTGTTCGCGGCCGGCATCGCCCGCAGCGGGGCCTACAACCGCACGCTGACCCCGTTCGGCTTCCAGACCGAGCGGCGCAGCTTCTGGGAGGCGCCGGCCGTCTACGACCAGGTCTCGCCGTTCCGCTACGCCGACCGGATCAGCGCGCCGCTGCTGCTCATCCACGGCGCGCAGGACGCCAACTCGGGCACCTACCCGATCCAGTCGCAGCGGCTGTTCGACGCCATCCGGGG
>DAITAE010000090.1:0-5803 GCA_036824445.1 Streptosporangiaceae bacterium
CCGCCAGCGGCCAACGGCGGTGAGGCAGGCCGGAACCGGCCGCCGAGCTGGTGTTCCAGCGGGCCGTCGTCCGGCGGTATGCCAGCGGGCGGGCCGCTGGCCCGGGGCGCTTCCGGCAGCAGTGGCGGATGAGCGCGGGCGCTCGCTGCCGCGCCGCGCCTTCCGGCCGCCGCCTCGGGTCGATTCCGTCGTCCTGGTCGTGCGCCGTCGCTGACGAAGGCCGCGCCCTGAACGCAAATTCGTCGTTACCAAGGTGTATCAGGACGGCAGCGAGCTCTCCCTTAGTCGACGGAGTGCCGCAGCGCGAGATACCGGGAATGAGGGAGTAGTCAGCGGGTGCCAAACGGAGACGGCGTGACCGGCGTGATGCTGCGGGATCCGCCGGCCTTGGAAAGGACACGCCATGCGCGACGACCCGTCGGTCATTGCCTTGGTCGCCCGTGTGGGCGACGGCGACCAGGATGCGTGGGATGAGCTCATCGAGCGGTACTCCCCGCTGGTGTGGTCCATCTGCGCCCGCTACCAGCTGAGCCGTCAAGACGTTGCTGACGTCGGCCAGAACGTCTGGCTGCTGCTGGTAGAGCAGATCGGGAAGCTGCGCGAGCCGGCGGCACTGCCCGGCTGGCTGGCGACAACGACCAAACGCGAATGCCTGCGGGTGCTGCAGGCAGTACGCCGACATGAACACGCGGGTCTGCCGCCGGAGGACCAGATGCCACCAGATCCTGCCGCCACGACGATCGAGCAGGAGATCATCACAGCGGAACGCAATGCCGCGCTCCGGGCCGCGTTCGCCGAGTTGCCGCGGACCTGCCATGAGCTGCTCTCGATGCTCATGAGTGATCCGCCGCCCGCCTACGTAGACGTGAGCGCGACACTGGGTATGCCGGTGGGCAGCATCGGCCCGATGCGGGCCCGCTGCCTGGACCGGCTGCGCCATTCGCAGCATCTCGTCGCCGTTCTCGGCAACCAGGCCGAGGACATCGAGGTCAGGGAGCCGAGGGGTGAGCATCGTGGCTAAGGGCTGGGACGACGACGACACACTCCTCGCCGCGCTCAAGCAGGCCGTGCGTGCCCGGCGGGACGTTCCGCCCGACTTCGTCGAGGCCGGGAAGAGCGCCTTCGCGTGGCACAACATCGACGCCGAGCTCGCGCAGCTCACCTACGACTCCAGCCGCGACTCCGAACTCGCCACGAGCGTGCGGGCTGAGTCCGCGTCCATTCGCGCTCTCACCTTCAGCTCCGCGCACCTGACCATCGAGCTCGAGGTCACCCCGGACTCGCTGGTCGGCCAAGTGATCCCGGCTCAGTCCGCGGTGGTCACCGTCCAGCCCCGCTCCGGGGCAGAGACGGTGGTTCCCGCCGACGAGATCGGCCTCTTCTCGATCCGCCCCATCCCGCCCGGCCCGTTCCGGATGTATTGCCGGACCGACGCCGGCGTCGACGTCCTCACCGGATGGATCACCCTGTGAGCCACGCGTCAGCCCGCGCCCAGCGCCACCAGCGACATCGCGGTTGCCTGCTGGAGCGGATCATCGCTGAGGCCGCCCCGGACGCTGCACATCGCCTCGGCGAGGGTGTGCCCCGCGTGCAAGTACCGGTGCAGGTCCACCATCATGGGCACGGCGGCGTAGTCGTTCAGCTGGACGACGCTGGCGATGATCCCCGCCGTGCCGAGCGGTAGCAGGCTGCTGACCAGCCCGAGCAGTTCATCCGCCCCGGCCGGTGCCAGGACGGCGGAGTCGCAGCTCGACAGGACCAGCCGGTAGGGCGCCCGCTTCAGCCGTTCGAAGTCATAGACGGAGAGCAGCCCGTCGTGCATGCGCAACGAGGAGAACAGCGGGCTGTCGGCGCGGAAGGTGCCGTGGGCGGCCACATGGGCCAGCCAGGACCCATCGATAGCGGACAGCACCTGCTCCGTGGTGGCCTCACCGCCCGCCAGCACCGTGGCGTCGTCGTACAACGGCGCTACCTGGGGCACCTCGGCGCCCTCGGTGACCAGGCCCGGCCCGCGGACGAGCGTGACATGCCGGCGGCGCGGAGGTGGGGCGGTGTGCGCGCGCAGCCAGGCGCCCGCCGAGGGGGCGACGCTGAACATGCGGTCTGCCAGCGCGGGAAGCAGGGCCCACGGGATCGCGTGAAGCCTGCCGGGCGGGACGATCACGACCGGCCCGTCGCCGAGGTTCCGGGTGGCCGGGCCAAGGAGCGCGGCCTGGAGTTTCGGCCCGGCGGCCTTGAGGACGGCGAGCGCGCTGTCCAGGTCGTCCCCGGGCCGGCTGCGGGCCACGCGGCGCAGCGCGAACCGGGCGAAGTCGGCCACGCGGACGGCATCCTCGGTGCGGCCCGCCGTGGACTGCCGCACCTGCCCCGCCCCGCAGGTCAGCACGTGCAGGGTGCCGTCGACGTCGACGATCTCGATGAGCCGGGCGTGGCCAAGCTCGTCGAGCAGCTCCGCGATGCCGACGGCGGCACGGCCGGGACCGGCGGTTCCGCGCGCCCGCAGCGCGCTGGCCCGCACCGCGCTCTCGAGCCGCCGCTGTTCCCGCTCCAGCGTCACGGTTGGCCGGCCCTCGGACCGCGCCTGCTCCAGCTGGCTGGTCACCTCGCGCAGCGCGGCAAGGCCGGTGTTGAGCTCCGCGTCGCCGGACGGCCGGACCGCCGGGACCGTCAGCGCCGTGGCCCGCCAGCGTTCGGTCCATGTCAGCAGGACCCGGGGCCGGCGGGCCCGGGCGGCATGGCGCTGTGCGATCGCGGCCAGCTCGGTGCCGTGCGCGGTGGCCTGTGCCCGCAGCTCCGACGCGCCGAGCGTGTACCGGTGCTCGTCCAGAACCTCAAGCCCGCGGCGGCAGGCGGCGAACAGGCGGCGTGGCTGGCCGGCGGCCTCGGCCCGCAGCGCTTCGCTGAGCCAGCCGTTGGCGCGGGACATCGCGGGACCGCGCCGCCGGCTCCGCGCGGCCGCGACGAGATGACGGTCGGCGTCCTCTCGGCGCCCCAGTTCCAGCGCCATCCGCCCGGCCAGCAGATGCGCCTGCGTCGCCTCGCTGGAGCCGAGCGCCTCGAGCCGGGCGGCGGTTCGGTTCGCCTGGCGCAGGAGCGGGCCCGACGCCAGGCCGGCCGCATACTGTGCCTGCGCGAGCACGAGCCCGGCGTGGACCTGCCACCAGGCGCTCTGCTGGGACCGGAACAAGCGGTAGGCGGCCTGCGCCCGGTCAAGGGCCCCCCGCGGCTGCGCCGCGGCCAGCGCGCAGTTGGCCGCCGCGAGCAGCAACTCCGCCTTTCTTTTGGGCCAGCCATGCGCCTGCTCGATATCCCTTATCGCGCGGTCTGCCTCGGCCAGCGCGTCGCTGACCAGTCCGGCCGCCAGCAGCACGTGGCATCGGTCAAGGCTGAGGACCGGCGTCGGCACGTTCAGCGGCCGGTAGCGGGAGGCAGCTTCATCAAGGAGGGAAAGCGCAACCGGAAGATCTCCCGACCGAAAGGCGGCATACGCACGGTTGAGCACCGTTTGGACCGCCTCCAGTTCCTGGCCGGTTCCGGCGAACAAGCGTTCAGCGGCCACGAAATCTGCATCCGCGCGGGCGGGGGACCCGATGGCCAGGTAGACCACCCCCCGGCCGCTCAGCGCCCGAGCCGTCCAGAGCCGATCACCTGCGCGCCGCAGCACGTCGACCGCACGGCGCAGGTCGTCCAGGGCGGGCGTATACCGGCCGAGGGTCCATAGCGTCACGCCGCGCCGGTGCAGCACCCTTCCCAGCAGCACGCCGCTGGACAGCTTGACGGCACGGTCAAGGGCGGCGAGCCCGTCCGCCGTCCGGCCCGCGTAGACGAACGCTCCCCCCAGGGACCCCAGCACGTCGGCCTCGCGCTCCGCTGCGCCGGTCCGGCGGGCCAGCCGCAACGCGTCCCGCAGCTCACGGACACCTGCGTTGACATCACCGGTGTCGCGCAGGACGATCCCGGCGGCCTGATGAGCAACCGAGGCTTCATACGGGCCGGGGCGCCCCTTCAGGACCACACGCGCCCTGGCCAATGCCTCATGCGGACGGGACAAGGCCAGCGGCAGCAAATCGTCCACATCACGCTGGCCGGATCTGGCTGCAAGCGCCCCCTCCGCCACGAAAGCAATGTTAGACGTCCGTATTCTCGCGGTCCATGTAATATTTCGCGAAAGTGTGTTCTATTTTACGCGCCATTGAATCGTCCAGCCCGGTTACTTTAAGTCACAAGCAGATACGGAAAGTAATCGCCTCGTACGGCGGCCCAAGCTTGCACAAAGTGCCGCGCGAGGGTATCACCCGGTTGTGTGATGGCTCCGTTAGAGCATCGGGCCGAGCCCGCACCACTCGGCCCGTTCCTACCTCACCGGACTGCCTCGGGTCCGGGCACAGATAATTCCCTATCGCTCAAAACCCGTGGAGGGCGACATGGCCGAAACAGACAATTGGAAAGACCAGCTACAATCCAAGATCGCCGATGAGGCCGAGTTCATAGTCAACGCCTTTTGCGACCCGGATCCTAAATACAAGCGCCGCCGCGAGCCTCCCTGCCGAGGAAAGGTAATCAAAGTCGTTCCCGACGGCCACGGCGGGATCGGCTACATGTACGCCAAAGGTGAGATCCTGGTCCGCGACGACTACCTCGAGCGAGTCCTGGAGATCCTGGGCCACCGGCCGCGATACGAACTGGAGCAGACCCAGGGTAGGCCCCTCCCGCGTGTTATCGCGGGCGTTACCCATCTCACCGACCTGGGCAACTTCGAGACGGTGCCCGCAGCGCTCGAGGAGATCGACGCGCGGCTCGGCGTGGGGATCGCGACGCCGAATCATGTCTTGACCGTGACACCCGGAACGGCCAGTCACTGCCCGGCCACCGAGCCCGAGGAGGTCTACGACGATATCGAGCCCTATCCCTCGGTGTGCCACGACAACGGCGGCGCGGGCGTGCATATTTACATGGCCGACACCGGCATCCTGCAGGGTGTGGTGGATTCCCACCCGTGGCTGACCGGGGTCAGAGGGATTCCGGATCCTCATGAAGCCGAGGTGCTGACCGGCACGATCCGGCCCTACGCCGGACACGGCACGTTCGCCGCCGGCGTGGCTCGCTGCATGGCGCCCGGCGCAGAGATCTTCGTGAGCAATGTTGCCATCACCGCGGGCAGCGTCCTGGAAGCGGACCTGATACCGGGGCTCGAAGCGGCGCTGGGCCGCGGAGTGGACATCTTCCACCTGTGCATTTCGTGCATGTCCAGGCATGATTTCCCGCTGATTGCCTTCCGGGAGTGGCTTGGGCAGCTTCGCCAGTACGGGGGCGGCGTGTGCGTCGCGGCAGCGGGCAACAGTGGCATGCGGCGGCTGAGCTGGCCGGCCGCCTTTTCCGACGTGGTCGCCGTTGGCGCACTCGGCGGCGACTGGCGCGGCCGCGCGTCGTTCAGCAATTTCGGCCCGTGGGTCGATGTGTACGCGCCCGGCAGGGATCTCATCAACGCCTACGCGACGGGCGAATACAAATGCCATGTCGCTCCGTACAAGGGTGAGGTGAGGAAGTTCTACGGCATGGCGAAGTGGAGCGGCACGTCGTTCTCGACGCCGATCGTGACCGGGCTCATCGCCTCCCGGATGTCCCGCACCGGCGAGAACGCCCGCCAGGCCGCCGCGGCCGTGCTCGCCGAGGCGCAGGCCCAGGCGATCCCGGGCGTCGGCCCCGTCCTGCTGCCATGCTGCCGGGACGCCGATCCGCGGCGTTGCTGCGGCGCTGGTCACCGGCATTGCTGCGCGGGGGATTCGCGGCATTGCTGCGGGGG
>DAITAE010000090.1:5903-11252 GCA_036824445.1 Streptosporangiaceae bacterium
CCCGGGATAGAGTGGCGCCGTGAAGCGACTCGGCGAACTCGAACGGGCCGTCATGGATGTGCTATGGGAGAGCGCCGAGCCGCTGACCGTGCGGCAGGTAGGAGCGAGCCTGACCGACCGGGATCTTGCTCACACCACGGTGATGACGGTTCTCGACCGGCTGGCGAAGAAGGGCTTCGCCCGGCGCCAGCGCGACGGCCGGGCCTGGCGTTATTGTGCTGCGGAAGACCAGGAAACCTACGTCACCGAGCTCATGATGTACGCACTCGACCAAACGGGTGACAGGTCCGCCGCGCTCACCAGCTTCGCCCGCCGCGTGTCTGACTCCGAGGCACAGGTGCTGCGCCGGGCGCTGGAGTCACTCGGAGAAATCCCCCGGGACTGAGCGCCTGTGTTTCCGCCCGTCCTGCTCCTCGCCGTTGTCGCCGTTGGGACCGTTCCCGCGGCGGCCGCGCTGGCGTCCGCCCGCTGGCCCTCCCGCTCCCCAGCGGCGGCGATCCTGCTCTGGCAGGCGCTCGGGCTCAGCTGGGGCCTGGCCGCGGTGGGGGCACTGGCCGGGCTGGGCGCGGTGCACGCGCGGTGGGGCGTCGCCGGAGGGGCGCTGAGCGGGGCGATTCACGCGCTGCGCCATGCCGCGCTCGAGCCCACCGCCGACGCCATGATCGCTGTTGCCCGGCTCGCCTTCCTGGCGGCGGGCGCGGCCCTGCTGGCCCTGCTCTGCTGGGTGCTGCTGGCCGCCTCCGCCACCGTCCTGCTCGCCCGGCGGCGCCACCGTACGCTGCTCAGCCTGCTCGCGCACGGTGATCCGAAGGTGCCCGGCGCGCTCGTGGTGGACAGCCCCGCGGCCGCCGCGTACTGCGTGCCCGGGCTCCGCTCCCGGATCGTCGTCAGCGCGGGAACCCTCGCCCTGCTCGACGCCGCGGAACTCGCGGCGGTCCTGGCCCACGAGCGGGCCCACCTCCGCGCGCGGCACGATCTGGTGGTGCTTCCGTTCTGCGCTCTGGGCCGCGCTTTCCCGCGTTCACGGCTCGTCCGGCAGGCGCACGCCGCGGTGGCGCTGCTGGTCGAGATGCTCGCCGACGACTGCGCGCTGCGCCACCGGCCGGCCAGGGAACTGGCTACCGCGCTGCTGCGGGTCGGGGTATCGGCGGGCCAGACGCCGTCCGGCGCGCTCGCCGCCGTCCCGGCGCCGGACGGGGAGACCGCGGCCCGGGTCGCCCGGCTGCTCGCGCCATCCCCGCGGCTGCCGGCCCTGACATCCGCACTGATCTGCTCCGCCGCCGGGGTGCTGGTCGCGGTCCCGATCGTTCTGCTGTTCCTGCCCGTGTGACGGCGCTGCCTGCGGTGCCGCCCGACCCTGCGGTGTGAGCGCATCGGCCGGCCGGTGCCCTGGCACGCCGTCACGCGTCGGCGACGCGGATGCGCAGGCGCCGGAAGCCCTTGCCCTTGTTCTCGATCTTGACGACCTCGATCCTGCCCACCTGGCGCGTGGAGGCCACGTGCGTGCCACCATCGGCCTGCTGGTCCAGGCCGACGATGTCGATGATGCGGACGTCCTTGACCTCGGGCGGGATCAGGTTGGTGGCCGTGCGGATGATGTCGGGCAGCGCGAACGCCTCGTCCCTGGGCAGGACCCGGACGTCGATCCTGCGGTCCGCCGTCACCTCGGCGTTGCACGCCGCCTCGACCGCCTCCCGGAAGCCCGGCGGCACCTCGGGCAGGTTGAAATCCATCCGCGCCGAAAGCGGCTCCATGTTCCCGCCCGTGACCAGGGCGCCGAAGTCCCGGAACACCACCCCGCACAGGACGTGCAGGCCCGAGTGCGTGCGCATCAGCGCAGTGCGGCGCTCGTCCTCGATGGCTCCGCGCACTGCCGTCCCCACCGGCGGAAGCGGGTCTCCTTCGGCCGGGATGAGGTACAGGTCGTCGCCCTTCCTGACGTCGGCGATGCGGGTCTGGACCCCGCCCCAGAGCAGAACGCCGTGGTCGGGAGGCTGGCCGCCGCCACCTGGATAGAACGCAGACCTGTCCAGGACGATGCCTTCAGGGCCGGCGTCGAGGACGGCCGCGTCCCAGTCCCGCAGGGTCTGGTCGTCGAGTTCGAGCCGGTGTGTCCGCCAGGAGTCCTCGCTCATTACGGCAGCCTACTGCCAGCGGTCCGGCGGGCCGCCCGGGCGGGTCGGTGCCCCTTACCAGGGACCGTAGGGCCCGGAACTCCTCCCGTCGCTGCGGAACTCCTTGACCTTGGGCCGTACGTCGGCCAGGTAAATGGCCGCAGCCACGAAAGCGATGATCGGGAAGAGCGAGACCAGCTGCACGCTGTACGCGAGACTTCCCAGGCCGATGACGGTCGCCACGCCAAGGATGATCAGCCAGATTGGCTTGGTCTGCTTGCCTGCCGCGGGGAACGCGGCGGCCGGCCGACGCAAGGCATCAATGAAGGCCCACGCCTCGACGACGAGCGCCGCGAGCATGAGCACTTCAAAGAACCAGAAGAGTGGGGTCATAGCCCCGCCACTGAACACGCCTCTAGAGTATCCGGTCTCGGCGGTGTATGGGCCCGGCTGGCGGCCGAAGGGACCGTCCCTTCCCCGGGGGATCGGCCGGCTGATCCCCCGGGGTTGGCCGTGGTCAGGACTTGGTGGACCGGGAACGGCTCTGGCCGCTCTGCCTGCCGTTGAGCGCGCCCTTGGTATGGCTGCTGCGCCCGTTGAGCGCCCGCTTGCCGCGCTTGGCCAGCTTGTCGTACTCGCTGACGGCACGCGTGCGGGCCGTCGTGACGTACCCGTTCGCGCGGCTGGACAGCGAGCTCACCGAGGCCTGGTCACGCCACTTGGCGAGCCGGGCGGGCAGCTCCCGCAGCGTTTCCGAGGCGAGCACGCCGGCTCCTGCCGCGGCGTGCACCGGCTTGCTGGCAGCAAGCTTCTGCATCTCGGTCCTGACATCAATGGTGCGATTCACAGATCTCACCCTCCTGGCCTGCCGTGAAGGCAGGGCCCTCTTACGCTGTGCGCCGGCGCTTGGGCGCCGGAGCCCTTTCATCGGTCCCGTTGGGCTCGGCGTCCGCTCCGGGTGCCGTCCCCGCCGCCGGGTCAGCGGCCGGAGTCGGTACGGTGCCCGGGCCGGAGCTCGTGCTCCCCGTGCCTGTGCTCCCCCTGCGGGTACCCCTTGTGCCGGTGCTTCTTGTGCCGGTGCTCCTTGTGCCGCTGCTGGCCGCGCCCGGGCCTGCGGCCCCGGCGTCGGTCCCGGCCTCGGCGTCGGCGGCCGTCTCCGGTGGCGCCTCTACGTTCAGCGCGGTCTCCCGGCGGAACGACTCGTAGATCTCCAGCAGCACCTGCTTCTGCCGCTCGGCGAGTTCGGGATCGGCGAGCACCGCCGCCCGAACGCCCGAGTCCGGCCGCCGGTCCTCCAGGATCCCCGCCTGCACGTACAGTGCCTCGGCGGAAATGCGCAGACCCTTGGCGATCTGCTGCAAGATCTCGGCGCTGGGTCGGCGCAGCCCCCGCTCGACCTGGCTGAGATAGGGGTTGGAGATACCCGCCGCCGACGCGAGCTGGCGAAGCGAGATCTTCGCCTGCTCACGCTGCTGGCGGATGTACTCCCCGATGGAGCTGACACTTACGGGACTCACATCTGCATTGAATCACAAAGTGCTTGCAATTGCAAGCGGCGAGCTAGCACCTCAAGAGGCCGCCTGCCAGGCTGCTAACGCGAGCCGCGCCCCGCCATTCGCTGCCCCAGCAAGCACTGGAAGCGGTGCCCGGAGCGTTGCCGGGGCGGGTAGCCCCGTACCACTCGTCCGTCTTACCCGCCGCACGCAGCTGAAACATCGCCTCCTTCCGGATCGGGGCGGCCGGCGCTTCACATGGGCAGGACCGGGCGGATGTGCCCGACCGCCCGGCCACCACCGAGAACGGAGACGTCGGCTATCCGGTCCAGGGCCGTGACGTCGGCCCCGGCCGTCGCGTCCACGCCGAGCGACCGCAACAGCGCGACGGTCACCGCCGGCAGGGCGCGGGCCGTGCCATCCTCGATCTTGACCGCGGCCGCGGGCCCGTCGGGCAGGGCAAACGCGATGACCCCCTCCGCCCCCGACTTCAGCAGTAGCCCCGGGGCCGCCGCCATCAGTGCGCTTTCTGGGCGGTCCGTGCCCGAGGTCCACTCGGGGTAGGCGCGCATGGCATCGGCGACGCGGCGCTCGGCCGACCCGGGCTCGGCCCGCACCATGGTGGCGAAGGCCCGGGCCAGGCCCGTCAGGGACAGGGCGAACAGCGGCGCGCCGCAGCCGTCGACGCCGACGGCGGCCGCCGGCTCACCCGACAGGTGCTCCACCGTTCGCCTGATCGCGCGCTGCAGCGGATGATCCGGATCCAGGTAGCCGCCGGTCGGCCAGCCCGCGGCGGCACACGTGGCCAGCATGGCCGCGTGCTTGCCGGAGCAGTTCATGTGGACGCGGTCGGCGTCGCCACCCTCGCGCAGGACCCGCCGCAGCGCCCGCTCGTCGAGTGGCAGGGCGGGCGGGCACCGCAGCGCCCCCTCGTTCAGCCCGGCACCGGCCAGGATCTCCCGCACGCCGGCGACGTGGAAGGCTTCGCCGGAATGGCTCGCTGCGGCGAGCGCGAGCAGCTTGCCGTCCAGGTCCAGCCCGGCGCGCAGCATGCCAGCGGCCTGCATCGGTTTGTTTGCAGAACGAGGGAAGGCCGGCGCCGTCACCTCACCCGCGCGGAGAAATGGCTGGCCACCGGGCCCGAGCATCACGACGGCGCCCCGGTGGCGCGACTCGGCGAAACCCGACCGGATCACTTCGGCCAAGAGCACCGGGTTCTCAGCGACGGCCGCTCACCCCCAGCAGGGTGCGGGCCTCGTCCGGCCGCATGGGCGGGCGCTGCGCCAGCTCCGCAAGGGCGGCCGCTCGCTCGACGAGCTCGGCGTTGCTCGTGACCGGCCGGCCGCGCGCGAAGCTGACCGTGTCCTCCATACCGACCCGCAGGTGGCCGCCGGCCGACAGGGCGGCGAACATGACCGGCAGCGTCGTCCGCCCGATTCCGGTTGCCGACCACGTCGCCCCGGGCGGCAGCGCCGAGACCGCCTGCACCAGCGTGGCGGCGTTGCCCGGCATGCCACCGGGAACCCCCATGACCAGGTCACAGTGGACGTGACCGCCGTGCGGTGCGCCAAGGTCACCGAGCAGCCGGTGCAGCGTCGCCACGTGGCCGAGGTCGAAGAGCTCGAACTCCGGCACGACCCCCAGTTCCTTGGTCCGGGCGTAGAGGTCGCGGATGAACGGCCACGGATTGCTGAACACCTCGTCGCCGAAGTTGACCGTGCCGCAGGTGAGCGAGCAGGCGT
>DAITAE010000608.1:0-2964 GCA_036824445.1 Streptosporangiaceae bacterium
TCCGCGTAAGCCCCGGGGAACGGGTCGTAGCCGTAAAGCAGGTGGTGGTCACAGAGGTTCTGGAAGCCGTCCGCGCACCACCGGCAGTCACCGCAGGTGAGGATCGATCCGAGGAACACGCGGTCACCCTCCTTGACCCCCGCGGGAAGGACCGCAGCGGGGCCGACCTGCTCGAGGATTCCCACCGGTTCATGACCGAGGATCCACGGCGCCGGGGCCCGGGGATCGCCGTTGAAGAACGTCCTGGCGTCGGTGCCACAGATGCCGCAGGCCTCGACGTGAAGGATCGCGCCGCCGGGATCCAGGGTGGGATCGGCGGCCTCGCGGACTTCGGCGGCGTCGACGCCCGTCATGAATGCCGCTCTCATGCGCCTACTCCCGGGCTCAGCTCGTCCTCGAGCGCCTGAGCTGCCTTGTCCGCGGTCCACCGTTCCCGGATCACCCTCGACAGCGCCCGGGTAATGGCTTCGGGCGAGGCGTGCATGAAGATGTTCCGGCCAACCGAGCAGCCGACCGCCCCCTCGGCCATGGCCGCCTCCATCCGCCCGAGCAGCTGGTGATCCTGCAGGCGAGAGCCGCCGGCGAGCACCACCGGCACCCCGTTCGCGGCCTCCACCAGCCGGCCGAACTCGTCCGCGCCTCCGGGCCAGTTCGTCTTCACGATGTCGGCGCCGAGCTCCGCACAGAGCCGGACGTTGCGCTGGAGGTACTCGAAGCCGTACTGCTCGGTGAGCTCCTCGACCGAGGCGTAGGTCGTCGGGAACTCGGCTTCGGCAATGAGTGGCATGCCGAGCGACGCGCATTCGCGTCCCACCCCCGCCAGCGTGCGGATCATGCCAGGCTCGCCGTCGCCGCCAAGGGCGGTGAACAGAACGACGGCGTCGGCGCCCAGGCGCGCCGCCTCCTCCACCTCGGCGACCTGCACCACGGCGGGCCGCGTCCCGTCGGGGTTCGCGGAGGCCGACAGCAGGAGCGCGAGCGAGGTGGTGGGGGAGAAGGCGGGCTCAGCGATGCGGACCATGCCGCGGGACATCATGATGACGTTCGCTCCCCCGCGCACCGCCTCGGCCGTGCGGGCGGCGATGTCCGACAGCGGTTCGAGGAAGGTCGGTGAGGTCATCCCGTGGTCGAGGGCGCAGATGACCGAGACACCCTTCGGGTCGATCACGCGCTTCAGGCGCATGGCCTTGCCGACTCCCGCGGTCATGAGAATCTCCTTCCGGGACCTCGCCGTACCACCGAGAAATCGAAGGCGTCCGCGAGGTGGTATTCGTGGGAGGACAGCACCGCGGCCTCCCCGTCCGCATAGTCGACCTGCCAGAGGTACAGCAGCAGGTCCCCGGTGCGGGTGCCGAGCAGCCGGGCCACGGTGCGGTCCGCCCGCGTGGGACGGAAGCTCGCTACCCCGTGATGGATGACGATCCCGAGGTCGCGCTCGAGCACTTCGTAGATCGACCGCTGCACCATCTGGTCGGCGATATCCGCGCGGTCACCGATGATCCCGCCGGGCATGATGTCACGAGAGAACACCACGGGCCTGCCGTCCGCCGTCCGGACCCGCTCGATGACCAGCACGTCCCGGCCCGGCTCCAGCCCCAGGCGCTCCGCTTCGCTGGCCGACGCCGGCCCGATCCAGTGCCGTCCCTGCTCGGTGCCGGCTTGCATGCCGGCCGCGCGAATCGCGTCGGAGACGCCGAAGTTCAGGTCCAGGCTGTTGGCGACCCGGGTCCTGTCGGCCACGTACGTCCCGGATCCCCAGAGCCGGCGGACAAGCCCCTGCCCCTCCAGGGCCCGGAGCGCCTCGCGAAGGGTTGCGCGGGACACGCCGAACTCGGCGGCGAGCTCGGGCTCTGAGGGAAGACGGGTCCCCGCAGCAAGCCGGCCCTGGTCGATCCGCTCGGTAAGCTCGCCCTGCACCGAGACCGACCGCAGCTTCGAACGCTGTCCTGAGACATGCCGGTCCCGGCCCATGCGGCGAGTATTCGTCAGACAACTTCGCCACGTCAAGCGAGTGATACGCGTACTCGGCGGCCACAACCTGGGCACATGGCCGAGACCACTGCTCAGGTCCACCGCTTACGGGCAGATTGCGGGCAGCTCATTGCCGCCAGAAGTGGTCTTGACGCGCTTTGCAAGGCTCAGGTAACGTCCGCGCCAAGGCGGAACCTGTCAGACAAATCGTCCCGCTGGGCTGCGGCCTGGCGTGCGGGCGGCACGGCAGCAAAGGAGGCCCGCCATGAGCATGGAGGGACGCAAGGTCGGCTCGGTCCGCTATCAGGAGGCCGGAACCGACTACTTCGCGAAGCGAGGCCTCAATCGTCACGCCGCGTTCTGGTCGCTGTGGTCCCTGGGCGTAGCCGCCGTCATCTCCGGTGACTTCTACGGCTGGAACCTCGGCCTCGACGCCGGCGGGTTCGGCGGCCTCCTGATCGCGACGGTCTTCATCGCGGCCATGTACTACGGCCTGTGCTTCAGCATCGCCGAGATGTCGCCCGCGCTGCCCCACACGGGCGGGGCATATTCGTTCGCGCGCTCGGCGATGGGCCCCTGGGGCGGGTTCATCACCGGGCTCGCCGAGAACATGGAGTACGTGATCACCCCGGCCGTGGTGGTCGGGGCGATGGGCTTCCTGATGCAGGACATCGTCGTCTCGCTGTTCAGCGTCACCGGCTCGCCGTGGTGGAACAGCCCCATCACCTGGTGGGCCGTGTTCTACATCGTCTTCGTGGGGATCAACTACATCGGGATCAAGATCACGATGAGGTTCACCGTCGTGATCAACATCCTCGCCCTGGGGATCCTCGCGTTCTTCTTCCTCTCGGTCATCTTCTCCGGGAAGTTCGACGGGAGCCTGCTGTTCAACATCAAGCCGGATCCCGGCCAGTCGAGCTTCCTCCCCCACGGGCTGGGCGGGATCTTCCCCGCCATTCCCTTCGCCATCTGGTTCTATCTCGCGATCGAGGA